>CAZSDD010000003.1:83644-91810 GCA_964605505.1 uncultured Gemmatimonadaceae bacterium
TTCTGGAGGTGGGCGATCCCTTCCTGGCGGTCTGGGAATCCACCGGCGGGGGGGGTGGATGAGTCGGAATACGGCGGCGGGTCTCCGGTCCATCCCCCCGGAGCTGAGGGAATCGGCCATGGCCCTCGGACTGGAACCCCGGGCTCAGCTGTTGCGGATCTACCTTCCCATGGCCCTGCCCACCATCCTGGCGGGAATCAAGACCAGCGCCGTCATCAATGTGGCTACGGCCACCCTGGCGGCACTCATCGGGGTAGGGGGCCTCGGGGAGCCCATACTCAGCGGAATCAACCTCAACGACGGTGGAATCATCCTTCAGGGTGCCGTGCCTGCCGCCCTTCTGGCTCTGGGTGTGCAGGCCCTCTTCGACGGTTTGGAGGCCCGATTGGTCTCCCCGGGGCTCCGAATGGGCCAGCGCCGCGGATAGAGCGCTCCCGGCTTCAGAACCGGACGGCCCGATTCAGCTGGTTCAGTTCGATATCCCAGGTCCAGATGTCGTCAGGCTGAAGCGTGAATTCCCTCGAGCGAATGTATCCGGAATCCGTCCATATGAGTGAGGGGCTCCGCTCTCCGGGAGCAGGGCGCTCGATGACGATGTAGACCCGCTCGGCTCTTCTGATTCGCCGGGTGCAGAACTCCAGTGTATCTCCCATTCCCACCTCTCCCATCCCTATCCGCCACCCGGAGCTGGCGCTCACCAGGAAGATCCGCTCCTGTGTGCCGACCCCTCCCGTGTTGTCCACCATGACGCAGGCCTCCGGGCCGGTGAGATCCTCTTCTGTGGTGGCACATCCCGCCCCGACGAGGACCGCAATGCTGAGGACCATCCATCCGCTGCGGATCATGGGCTACCTTCCTCTGTCCTGGATTCCCGGCGGTCAGCTTCCGGGAATGGTTTCGTCGTCCCGGATCCTGGGTGCGATTGCGAAGCCGGTGAATCCGTAGAGCCAGGCGAAGACTACCCCTAGATAACACATGAAGGCGAAGGGCGCATAGGAGAGAGTGGGAACGCCCAGCGTCCCGGCCATGTACACGCCGGCGATGCTCCAGGGCACGATGGGCACGATGACGGTGCCCGAATCCTCCACGGTCCGGGAGAGGTTCTTGGCCGCCAGCCCCATGCGCTTGAAGGCCGGGGAGAAAAGCTCTCCGGGGATGAGGATGGTGAGAAAGGAGCTTCCCGTCATGACCGCCACGGCCAGGCTGGAGAGGGAGGTGGTGGCGATGAGCCTGCCGGTGGTGTTCGCGAAACGGGTCATGTACTGGAGGAGGACGTCCAGCATCCCGGCCTTCTGCGTGATACCGGCGAAGGCGAAGGCGCAGAGGGCGATGAGGGTGACGTCCATCATGTTCATCATCCCTCCCTTGGTCAGGAGGGTATCCACCAGGGGAAGCCCCGTGTTCGATGTGAATCCGTGGACCATGGCGTCCACCGCCTCCACCAGGGGCATGTTCTGGTACGTCATGGCCAGGATCATGGCCACGAAGGAGGACACCAGCATCCCGGGAATGGTGGGCTTCTTGCTGAGGGCGGCGTAGAGCGTGATGATCGGGGGCAACAAGAGCACCAGGCTGAACCGGAAGGTGGCCGGGATGGTCTCCATGATCTGGGTCATCTGCTCCGAGGCCACGGAACCGGAGCCGCCCCTTCCCAGGAAGTAATAGATGACCAGGCCCACCAGCCATGCGGGAGTGGTGGTCCAGAGGGTGTGCTTGATGTGGTCGAAGAGGTTACTCCCGGCGGCGATGGGGGCCAGATTCGTGGTGTCGGAGAAGGGGGAGAGCTTGTCGCCGAAGTAGGATCCGGCCACGATGGCGCCGGCTGCGTAGGAAAGGGGAATCCCCATGCCCTGAGCGATACCGATGAACGCAACCCCCACTGTTCCCGCCGTCCCGTAGGATGTCCCTGTTACCACCGAGATGATGCTGCAGACCACGCAGGCCGTCACCAGGTAGAAGGAAGGGGAGATGATCTTCAGGCCGTAGTAGACCATCATGGGAATGGCCCCGCAGGACATCCAGGTTCCGATGAGGACCCCCACCACGATGACCACCATCATGGCCGGCATCCCCTTGGAGATGCTGTGGACGATGCCCTCCTCCATCTCCTTGTAGGTGTAACCCAGCCTGAGGGCGATGATGCCGGAGACGGCGGCGGCGGCGATGAGGAGAAACTCGATGCGGAGCTTGAAGACCCCGTAGCCCACCCCCAGGAAGAGGGCGATGGAAAAGATGGGAACCAGGGACTGGAGGAGGGTCGGTCTTTTGTGGCTGTCTTCCATGGCTACGGCTCGGTGGTGGTGGGGCGTCTGTGCTTCTCGCCTGTGAGCTTGCGGGGACCCGGGTTCCCTCGGGGGCTGGCCCGATTCCGGACAGGGGGTTTCGAGTCACGAACCCCCCATTATGAGGGGCCAGACCCGGGGCCGAAACACCCGGGGCTTCGATTCCCGGAATCGAAGGAGAGGCCGGGGGCCCGGGGTCAGCCCTCCCGGCCCAGGATCATGTTTCCGATGAAGAACTCCATCATCCGGTCACGGTTCAGTCCCGTGTGACCCCGATCCGGCCCGACCTGGACCTCGAAGCTCTTTCCGGCTTCCTGGAGAGCGGCGATCATCTGCAGGCTGTTGGAGGGATGGACGTTGTTGTCCGCCGTGCCGTAGTAGAGCATGAGAGCCCCCTCCAGCCTGTCGGCATACGCCATGGCCGAGCCGGCGTCATACCCTCCGGCGTTCTCCTGGGGAATCCACATGAATCGCTCGGTATAGATGGTGTCGTAGTGGCGCCAATCCGTGACGGCGGAGGAGGCCGAGGCGGCGGAGAAGACGTCGGGATGCCGGAGGATGGCCATGAGAGAGGCCGTGCCCCCGTAGGACGTTCCAAAGATCCCCGCATTGCCCTTCTGAACGTAGGGGCGGTCCCAGAGGGCCCGGACCCCGGCGGCCTGATCGTCCACCTCACCGGTGCTGAGCTTCATGTAGATGGCGTCCAGGAAGCGCTTCCCCCGGCCGGCGGCGCTCCGGGAATCCAGGGTCACCACCAGGAATCCGTACTCCGTCAGGGGGTTGGGAAGGGTAAAGGTCTCCCGGGCGCCGTTGGTTCCTGGGCCGGCGTAGACGCTCACCAGAACCGGGTACCTCTTCGACGGATCGAAGTTGGACGGTTTGTGAAGCATGCCGTGCAGCTCTGTGGACCCATCGGCCCCGGTGAAGGTGAACATCTCCACGGTCTTCAGACCCAGCTCGTCGAACCGGGTCAGGTCGCTGGTGGCCAGCTCCGCCGCCACCTTTCCGTCCATGGTCATGAGGCGGGTCACCGGCGCCGTGTCGTGGGTCTGGGCCACGTCCACGAAATGCCGTCCGTCGGGGGAAAGGGTCACCGTGTGATGGAATGCCGGATCCGTCAGGCGGCGGTCATTGCGTCCGTCGAGCCCCACCCCATGGAGCTGAACCTTCATGTGGTTGTCCCCGGAGCGGGCCGTGTAGTAGACCACACCGGCCTCTTCGTCCACCCGTTCCACATTCCCCACTTCGAAGTCATGATTCGTCAGGGTGGCCAGGAGGTCGCCCCGGAGGTTGTAGAGGTAGAGGTTCCGCCACCCCGTCCGCTCCGAGATCCACAGGAAGCGCTCTCCATCGGAGAGGTACTGCCGGGGCGGGTGGTTCTGTACCCAACTCTGGGGCCACTCCTCCCGGACGATGACCCGGCAGTCGCCGTTGCCGGGGTCACAGGCGGTGAATTCCAGGATGTTCTGTCTCCGGTTCGTCCGATTGAAGGTCAACTCAGAGCCGTCGGGGGACCACTCCACGGCGTAGACGTAGTGGCCCACCGCATCGTCGGTGAAGGGATTTCCGTCCCGGACCTTGATCCGGGTGCTGGTCCCGGAGGCCACGTCATGGACGAAGAGATCCACCACGGGGTTCGGAGTTCCGGCTTTGGGATAGGCCTCGATGTCCATGCTGCTCTGGATCCGGGTCTGGTCCAGCTGGAGGTAGTAGTCCTGAACCCCGCTCTCATCGAAGCGATAGTAGGCCAGCCTGGACCCGTCGGGAGACCACCACATGGCGGTGACCTGACGAAGCTCTTCTCCATAGACCCAGCTGGCGGTGCCGTATTTGACCCGGTTCTCTTCGCTGCCGTCGGTGGTGACGGCAACCTCCCCGGAGCCATCCGGGGCGCTGATGTAGAGGTTCCGGTCCCGGTAGAAGGCCTTCCGCCTTCCGTCCGGAGACTCGGCCGACTCATGCTGCCGTCCCCGCTCCGGGCGTCCCCCCATGAACCGGGCCCGGGGGTCCGGCGGCCCCCCCGGCAGTGTCTCCGTCTCTCCGGTATCCAGGTGGTAACGGAAGAGCTTTCCGTCCCGGGCATACTCGAAGCTCTCGCCGTCCTGGGCCCAGTCCACGGAGAGGGCCCCGGAGACCACGGACTCCGGGATGAGAGGGGCCATCTCCAGGTAGCGGTCGTGGCCCGGCATCTCCTGGATGCGGCTCTGTGCCTGAAGCAGGTGTGGCCCCAGGAAAAGGGTCAGGAGGGCCAGAGGGATCAGGTGTTCCGGGAGTCGGCGGATGCCGGGGAAGGGACGGACTGAACGGGACATGGCTTTCGATCCGAATGGGAGTAACGGGAACCCATACCGAGAGGCTTCGATCCCGGGAGGATTTCCGAGAACCCCCCACGATAGACGGGGGGAGGGGAGGCAGGCAACCGGGATGTCTCTCCGGGTCCGGCCCGGGTCAGGTCCAGTTGGGGGGCCTGGGAGCAGTGGTTCATGGGGATCCATTGCACCAGGCAGGGGATTCTTCGGCGGATGGCTTGAATCGTAGGCCGGTCGCATCACCACCTTAAGGCATATTGGAGTTTCACCAGGAACTGGCTGGAATCCAGAGCCCAGCGGTCCAACTCGTCGATGACGTTGTGGTTGTATACCACGAACAGCTCTCCCAGGGGATGGAAGGTCCATCGGAGGCGGGTGTTCGTCCCCACCTCCTTCGAGGTATCGTCATACTGGATGAGGGAAGTCAGTTGAAGGTCCGGAGAGACGTTGGCCAGGACCCGCACTCCGTACACCTGCTGGTCGAAGTTCCCGGCGTCCAGGCGTCCGATGTTCCGGGTCGCCGTGAGGTCGAAGATCAGCAGCTCCGACGGCCGGAGTTGGACCTGGGCTTCGATCTGGTCCAGCCAGCCGTCGTAGAAGGTGCCGAACCACCAGGTGAGTTGGCCGCTGACAGGGCGCTTCCGGGCCATCTCCCACTCCAGCCGGTACCGGAGGTAGTGGTAGGAGCCCGGATCAACGACCACGTCGTCAATGTCGAAGGCTTCATCCAGGCGCTCTCCTTCCGGGCTCACGTTGATCTCGATGCGGTCCCCGCTCTCGAGGCGCCAGTTGATGGGGGCGGTGAAGAACCGGTAGCTCTCCCATCCACCGTCCAGTCCCCAGACCACCATGGGACGAAACTGGTGGTTCGCCATTCGCATCCAGGAGAGGCTCTCGGGGTAGATCCGGTAGTTCAGCCCCCCGGTCATCTTGTGGATGCCCTTCCGGGGCACGAAACCGAGGGCCGGATCGAACCCGTCTCCCAGGCAGAGATACGTCAGAGCCAGGTCCCAGATATCGTTGGGGTAGTCGATCTTGCCGCCAAAGGCCCAGCGATCCCCCGTCAGCCCCTTCCGGTCTGTTACCAGTCCCCAGGCCCCCAGAATGAAGTTCTTGTCCTTCTGAAACCGGGAGGTCTGGTAGGTGGCGTCCATCCCCAGGAGGTAGCTGCCTTCTGCTCCTGTGGGATCCCCGAAGGTGCCCATGGCGCCCACGCTGGACTCCTCCAGGACGTTCTGCTGAATGCGGAAGGCGCCCATGGTTGCGGCGCCCACCAGGCCGTTCACGGAGCCTGTTTGGGTCACCAGGCTGCCGAAGTTGGTGTTCCCCATTCGGCCGGAGATCTTTCCGCCGCCCTGCAGGGGCACCGACTCCCCCTCATACAGGCCGATGCGCCTCGAGAAGAAGGGAACCACGTCGGAGTGGAAGGGGGAGGACATGCCCACACCGAAGTCGAAGATGTCGGATCCTTCCAGAAAGAAGGTCCGCTTTTCCGGAAAGAAGAGGGGAAAGCGGGTGAGGTTGGTCTTTCGGGTGTCTACCTCCGTCTCGGCGAAGTCCGTGTTCACGGTGGCCATGGCCGTGACGTTCTGGCCCAGGCGCTGGAACACGTCCAGGCTGGGCTCGAAGGATCCCTCCCGATCTCCGTCCTCGCCTTCCTTCTCCACCCCGGTCACTACCGCCGGCCTCACCGTCAGGCCAAGGCCGGTATCGAAGGGGGGAAGGCCGGTGAGATATCCGGCCCGGCTGGTCTGGGATATCTTGGCCGCCCGGAAGGGAGAGGCCCAGCGGCTCACTTCCTGGAGGCGCTCCACGCGGCGTTCCACGTTGAAGCCCCATCGGCTCAGGCTGCCGTCGAACCGCAGGCTCTGGAGGGGGATGCGGATCTCGGCGGACCACCCCCGGGCGTCCCGGGCCGTGGCCGCCTCCCAGACCGCGTCCCATTGTGCGTCCTCCCCCTCCCCCCGCCGGGCCACCAGAGCATCGTAGCGGGCTCCTCCAGGGTTCACGGCAAAGACGTATCCACTGCGGCCGTCCAGAAAGGGGTCCAGGACGATCCGCACGTAATCCTCGGACCTGAGCTCCGGGTCTCGGGCCTTGGAGGTGCTTACGATTCCTCCCGGATCCGGGTCCAGGGCCTCCACACCGATTACGAGGACGGTGGGGCTCGCCAACACTCGTACCAGGGTTTGAGCCCGGGGAAGCTCCCCCTCCAGGGGTTCGATGGTGGTGAGCTCCCGGATCAGGGGGGCTCGGCTCCAGGCTTCTTCCGTGAGAAGACCATCCAGCCTGATCTGGTCTCTAAGAATCTCCACCTTCAGGGAGGGCCGGGCTTCCCCCTCCGGGCCGCCCTGGGCCATCCCCGGAACGGGCGCCAGCAACAGACCGCCGACCAGGAGGAAGAGTTGGAGTCGGAGTCGGGGAACAGGATTCATGGACAGGGGAGGAATGAGTGATTGGTCCCGGATCCTCCGGGACCTGGACGGCCCCAAACATAGGGGGTCGGGAGGACTCCCGGGAGAAGGAGTCCGGAGTCCGGGAGATGGAGTCAGGAGTCCGGGAGTCGGGCCAGGATCTGGCGGGCCCACGCGACCTGCTGGGGAAAACGATTCCGGGCCTGTTCAACGAACCGGGTGAGGGCGTTACGAGCAGCGGCCACATTCCCCCGGGCCAGATGGATTCGGCCCAGGTTGTACCATGCACGGGCAAGCCCGGGTTCTTCCTCAACCGCAGCCTGGAGATGGCGCTCCGCCCGGGCCGTGTCGCCCCGGGTAAGGGTCAGAAGGCCCATGTCCGCCAGGGCGGGGGCGTGTGCCGGGTTCTCTTCCAGAGCTCTTATCCAGTAGCGTTCCGCTCCGGGCATGTCCCCTCGCTGACGGCTCAGGTCTCCCAACGTGTAGAGGATCTCGGGGTCTTCCGGAACATCCGTGGGTATCGTGGATCCGGCTCCTGCCGGGAGGTACCGGCGGGCCACCTCCTCTCGAGCCTGCCCCAGTGTGATAACAGCGAACTCGTTGTCCGGGGCGATGCGGAGTGCCTCTCGAAGATGGGGCAGGCTGGCTCCCAGCTTTCCGGCCCGAAGCAATTCCTCGCCGAGCTTGTGCTGTGCTTTGGTGGAGCCGGGAACGGCGGCTACGGCAGCCTGGAAAAGGGCGACGTCGTTGTCCCAGGCCCCGGTGTACCGGATGGTCTGGATGGTCAGGAGTGTCGCCCACCCGGCCAAGGGGACCAGGGCCCAGGGGGTCTTTCGGAGGAGCCAATAGCCGGCGAAGCCAGCTGCCACGGAAAACGCCACGCTGGGGAGGAAGAGGAGTCGCTCTCCGAAGATGGTTCCCACCAGGACCAGGAGATTGGCTGTGGGCAGGAGAGTCAGAGCGTACCAGACACCCGCCAGGAGCAGGGCCGGCTTCCCCCTCCCACGGGTGAGGCCGGCCCAGGTCAGGAGCGCCAGAATCCCCAATGTGCCCAGCAGCCGGGGGTCCAGAGGGGTCTGGACAAGAGGAATGGCGTTGAAGGAATAGTCGGGAGATTGGGACAGGGGCAGAAGTTGGAGGGCCAACCCTTTGCCGATCACG
>CAZSDD010000004.1:0-6884 GCA_964605505.1 uncultured Gemmatimonadaceae bacterium
TCTTCATCATGTGGCTGGGTGAGCAGATCACGGAGCGGGGGATCGGGAACGGCATGAGCCTCCTGATCTTCTTCAGCATCATCGAAGGGTTTCCTGCCGCCGCTGCCCGGACCTGGGAAGCCCTCATGCTGGGCGAGATCGGAGCCCTGGCTCTGGTGGCCCTCCTGGCCGTCCTCATCGGCGTCACTGCCGGAGTCGTGGCCATGACCATGGGAGCCCGGAAGATCCCGGTGCAGATCCCGCGGAAGGTCGTGGGTCGGGGACGAATCCAGGAAGGGCAGAAGAGCTTCATTCCCCTGCGGATCAACTCCGCCGGCGTCATGCCCATCATCTTCGCCCAGGCCTTCATCGTGGTGCCCGGTACGGCAGCGGCTTTCTCCAGCGTGGGATTCCTCCAGACGCTGGCGGACCTTTTCCAGCCCCAGACCATCACCTACTACGTGACCTACGGGCTGCTCATCATCTTCTTCACGTACTTCTACACCGCCATCATCTTCAACCCTGTGGATCTGGCGGAGAACCTGAAGAAGCAGGGCGGATTCATCCCCGGCGTGAAGCCCGGGGCCCGGACAGCCGAGTACATCGACCGGGTGCTGACACGGGTGACGCTGCCGGGATCCGTATATCTGGCCCTCATCGCCCTCCTGCCGTTCTGGATCTTCGACATCTTCAACATCCAGACCTTCTTTTTCGGCGGGACGGGTCTGCTCATCGTCGTCGGTGTGGCGCTGGACACCGTCCAGCAAGCCCAGCAGCACCTGCTGCTCCGGCACTACGACGGGTTCATGAAGAAGGGGCGGGTCAAGATGCGGGGCAGGGGGCGGTACATGTAGAAAGGAAGGCCCGGCCGGGGTCGAACCCGCCGGGCCTCTTCTGAACGGCCTCGCCGGCCGTTCCAGTTTGCGGGCCGGTTCCCGAGGGAACGGCCGAACCGGCAAACCATTCACCGAAGGAGCCTCCCCGGACGGGTTCGGCTCCGCCGGCCGCACGGGCCGAACGAATGGAGGGCGGCATGAACGTGATTCTTCTGGGTCCCCCTGGGGTGGGTAAAGGCACTCAGGGGGTCCTTTTGGCTGAAGGGAAGAACTGGGAGCACATGGCCACCGGGGACATTCTCCGGTCCAATCGCCGGGAGGGGACCCCTCTGGGCAGAGAAGCCCAGAAGTACATGGACGCAGGGGATCTGGTTCCCGACGAGCTCATCGTGGCCATGGTGAAGGACGCCCTGGCTTCGCTGCCGGAAGGGAAGGGGGTCGTCTTCGACGGCTTTCCCCGGACCGTGCCCCAGGCCGAGGCCCTGGACGGAGTCCTGGAGGAGTTGGGGCGGCAGGTTGACCGGGTGGTGGTCCTGGAGGCCGATGACGGGATCCTGGTGAAGCGAATTGCAGGCCGCCGGAGCTGCCCGGAGTGCGGGTCCGTCTACAACGTGTATTTCAACCCGCCTGAGACCGAGGGCCGGTGCGACAAGTGCGGGGCCGAGCTGGTGCATCGCCCCGATGACAACCCGGAGACGGTCCAGAATCGCCTGGACGTCTACAAGGCCCAGACCGAGCCCCTGATTCGGTTCTACGAAGATCGGGAGGGCGTCGTGGCCCGGATTCCGGGAGAAGGGGACGTGAACGAGATCCAGGAGAGGATCCGGGCGGCCCTGTAACCCGTAGAGGGAAACGGAATGAGATGCGCCCCCTCTGTCTTCCGGGGGGAGGCGGATCGACGGACACGGAGTGGCTTTGATCCAGCTCAAGACTCGAAGGGAAATCGAGCTCATCGCCCTGGGTGGGCGGATTATCGCTCGTCTTTTCCAGGAGATGGCGTCCCGGGTGCAGCCCGGAGTGTCCACCGGCGAGCTGGATGCCTTTGCCGACGACTTCATCCGGTCCCATGACGGTGCTGTGCCGGCCTTCAAGGGGCTGTACGGGTTTCCCGGCAGCGTTTGCGCCTCGGTGAATGAGGAGGTGGTTCACGGGATCCCGAGTCGGAAGCGGATTCTTCGAAGTGGGGACATTCTCACCATCGACGTGGGGATCCGGCTCCAGGGTTGGTGTTCCGATTCGGCCTGGACCTTTTCTGTGGGTCGGATCGACGAGCCCACCCGGGCTCTGATGATGGTGACGGAGGAATCCCTCTATCTGGCCCTCGAGGCTGCGGTGGTGGGAAATCATGTGGGGGATATCGGAGCAGCCGTCATGCGCCGGGTGGACGGTACCGGATTCGGAATCATCCGGGACCTGGTGGGCCACGGCCTGGGCAGGGAGGTCCACGAGGAGCCGCAGGTGCCCAACGTGGGACGGCCGGGCCATGGACCGGCCCTCGTGGAAGGGATGGTTCTGGCCATCGAGCCCATGCTCAGTGCCGGCACAGACCAGATCCGGACCCTGGAGGATCGTTGGACGGTTGTAACGGCGGACGGGACCCGCTCGGCCCATTTCGAGCACACCATCGCCATTACGGAGGATGGACCCCAGGTTCTCACGGGCACTGTTCCCGGGGGGTATGGGGTTCTTCCCGGACCGGCGTTGGAAGGGTCAGGAACACCGTAGGAAGCAGGTTCGGGTGCGGTCCCTGGGCCGTCCTCCGACTCCTTGAGGAGCCGATACATTTCGGTTATACTTCAAAGCTCTGTAATCAACGGACCGGGGTAATTCCGATGAAGGTACGCTCAAGCGTCAAGCCGATCTGCGAGCACTGTAAGGTGATACGTCGCCGCGGTGTGGTGCGGATCATTTGCAAGCGGAATCCTCGCCACAAGCAGCGCCAGGGTTGACCTGGATTCGCCGGTGACGGGGAGCCGCATTCTGGTTCAGAGAACTGCTGAGACGATCTGATGGCACGTATTGCAGGTGTTGATCTTCCGAGGGGTAAGCGAATCGAGGTCGCTCTGACCTACATCTACGGAATCGGGGATACCCGTGCCCGTAAGATCGTGACGGCCTGTGGCGTCGATCCCAGCCGCCGTACCAATGAGCTGGGCGACGACGAGATCAACGCCCTCCGGAGAGAGATCGAAGGGAATTTCAAGGTGGAGGGGGCACTGCGGACCGAGGTGTCCATGAACATCAAGCGGCTCATGGACATCGGATGCTATCGGGGGCTTCGTCACCGTCGCGGGCTCCCGGTGCGGGGTCAGCGGACCCACACCAATGCCCGGACCCACAAAGGGTCTCGCCGGCCCATCGCCGGAAAAAAGAAGGCTCCGAAGAAGTAGGACGATACCGGGGGCGGGGCAGGGGCCTGATGGGCCGCCGACCCCCGTCCTCGTTTTCTGTTTTCGCCGAAGCAACAAGCGGATCAAGGAAGGCGACGCGTGGCAAAGCCGAAGCAGGCACGTACCAAGCAGAAGAAGGCCAAGAAGGTGGTGGAATCGGAAGGCATCGCTCACATCAAGGCGACCTTCAACAACACCCTCATCACCATTGCCGATTCCAACGGGAACGTCATTACCTGGGCCAGCGCCGGAAAGGCCGGCTTCAAGGGTTCCAAGAAGTCCACACCCTTCGCCGCCACCGTGGCGGCTGAACAGTGTGGGCGGGAGGCCGTGGCCATGGGGGTGCGACGGGTGGCGGTGCGGGTCCAGGGTCCAGGGTCCGGCCGGGAGTCTGCCATTCAGGCTCTGGCTGCCGCCGGGATCCACATCAAGTCCATTCATGATGTGACGCCCCTGCCCCACAACGGTTGCCGGCCGCCGAAGAAGCGGCGGGTCTGACGAAGCCGGGGGTTTCGGGAAAGACGGCGGGGACGGATCTCGCCAGGATATTTTTAGAGAGGAACGAGCGAAGGGATGGCACGTTATAACGGACCTGTCTGCAAGCTCTGCCGTCGGGAAGGCGAGAAGCTCTTCCTGAAAGCCGTGAAATGCTACACCGAAAAGTGTCCGGTGGAGCGACGGGCCTATCCGCCGGGGGCCCATGGCCCCGCTCAGGCCCGGCGCCGTAAGCAGTCGGACTACGCGGTGCAGCTTCGGGAGAAGCAGAAGACGAAACGGATCTACGGCCTCGGAGAGAAGCAGTTCCGCACGCTTTTCGAGAAGGCCTCGCTCCAGTCCGGGATCACGGGGGAAAACCTCATCATCGCCCTGGAATCCCGCCTGGACAACATCATCTTCCGTATGGGCTTCGCCGCCAGCCGGGCCGCTGCCCGGCAACTGGTCCGGCATCGCCATGTGGAGGTGAACGGACGGGTGGTGGACATTCCCAGCTTTCAGGCTTCCCCCGGTGACGAAGTGGCCGTGAAGGCCAAATCCCGGAAGCTTGAGACCGTGGAGGCCAGCCTGGAGTCCCGGACCCGGCCCCAGCTTCTGGAGTGGCTGGCCCTGGACGAGAAGAACCGGGTGGGTCGGATCGTCCGAAAGCCCACTCGTCAGGAAATTCCCCTGACGGTCCAGGAACAGCTCATCGTCGAGTTGTACTCCAAGTAACGAAATGGACTTGCCCTGGTCCTGGTGGAGAGGGCCCGGGGTTTCCATTCCGAACCCGTTGTCGGTTGCTGTTGCCTCAAAAGGCACGGAGGATATGGTGGAGTTAGATCTTACCGGACTGGTACTTCCCGAACGCGTGGAGATCGCAGGTCTCTCGGAAGACGAGAGGTCGGGCCAGTTCATCATCGAGCCCCTGGAACGGGGATTCGGTTACACTCTGGGGAATCCCGTCCGTCGGGTCCTCCTCTCATCCCTCCGGGGAGCTGCTGTCTGGGCTTTTCGGATTGATGGCGTAGTGCATGAACACCAGACCATCCAGGGCGTGGTCGAGGACGTCCACCAGGTCATCCAGAACCTCAAGGCTCTGGTGGTGAAGCTGGACGAGGACGTGGGCGAGGCAACCCTGACAATCCAGGCGAAAAAGCCAGGCCCCGTGACAGCCGCCATGATCAACGCCCCTGCATCCGTGGAGATTCTGGATCCGGATCACCACATCCTCACCCTGGAAGAGGAGAGGGATCTGAGGATTGAGCTCCATGTGAACAAGGGGCGCGGGTTCGTGCTGGCGGACCAGCACGAGCTTCCCCGGGGCTCCCCGGTGGATCTGGTCCGAATCGATTCCATCTACAATCCCGTGCGCCGTGCGAACTTCACCGTTGAAGAGACCCGTGTGGGTCAGCGGACGGACTTCGACCGGCTGACTCTCCACGTGGAAACGGACGGCTCAGTGGATCCCGAATCCGCTGTCCGGTATGCCGCCGAGCTGGTCCGGAAATCCTTTGAGTACATGCTCTACTTCGGGGAGGGGGGTATTCCCCAGGTTGCGCCCCCGGGAGCTGTTCCCGTTCCGGAGCGGTTGCAGGATCTCTTCAACAGGCCCATCGAGGACCTGGCCGAGCTCAGCGTTCGCTCCCGGAACTCGCTGCAGAAGGAGAACATCCAGACCCTGGGTGATCTGGTGCAGCGGACCGAGGACGAGATGCTGGCCATCGAGAACTTCGGAAAGAAGTCCTTGAAGGAGATCAGCGACTTCCTGGAGGAGCACGGCCTCCGCTTCGGCATGAAGCTGGAGGAGGGAGATGACGGGCAGCTCTTCTTCGTGGAAGACGAGATGGCCGAGGCCGCTGAAATCGGCGACGAGTAGCCACGAAACGAAATCCGAGTGTTCCCGGGGTCCCAGTCGGGCCGCGAGGGCACTAGGCAGACGGAACCTCAAGCCCTAGGTTAGGACGCGACCGATGCGACATCGGAAAAAGGGCCGGAAGCTGAACCGGACCGCCGCCCATAGAAAGGCGACCCTCCGGAACATGGCCACGTCGCTCTTCCGTCATGAGCGGATCGAGACGACCACGGCCAAGGCCAAAGAGCTCCGCCCCTTCGCTGAGCGGATCATCACGCTGGCGAAGCGGGGCGATCTTCATGCCCGCCGCCTTGCGGCTCGGAAGATCCAGGACCGTGAGGTCCTGGGAAAGCTCTTCACAGACCTTGGTCCCCGCTTTGCCGAGCGACCCGGTGGGTATACCCGGATCAGAAAACTCGGGAATCGGCGTGGTGATGCAGCTGAGATGGCTCTCATCGAACTGGTTGATAAGAGCTCTTAACGACACGAAAGGGACACCGGTTATGGCCACCTTGGGATCCCGCAGAGGGTTTGCCGACAAACTCTCCCTTCCCCTGATGCTCCTGGCGTTCGTTCTGGTAGGCGGCTTTCTCTATTGGCTCAACCTCACGGCGGAGCCCACGGAGGTGGAGATCGTGGAGGAAACCGCCGATGAGGGGCCATCAGCCTCGGCCATCCTCGACGTGGAAGACTTCCTGGGCAATCCCGAAGGACAGATCGACGCCGTTGTGGAGGTCACCAACGCCCGGGTTGCCAGCCGGCTGGGAGCCCAGGCATTCTGGATCGGCCCCGACGATGCTCCCTACCTCGTGAAGATGAGCCCCGAAGTGGTGCAGGAGGGGATCGCTGTCCCGGTGGAATCGACTGTGAATATCACGGGCACCGTCTACATGATGTCCGATTCGGTGCTCAACGCGTGGGACAGCCTGGGGGTGTTCGGGAACCCGGGCGACAGGATCGTGGCCGAGTTCGCCACCAGCTTCCTGGAAGCCCTGGATATCGAGATGGAAAGGTCCGGGTCCCAGAGCGACGGCGGGTAACCGAGGGAACCGGGAACAAGCCCGGAGCCCCGGCAGTCAGAATACACGAAGGAACTGAGGATATAGAACGATGGCCAGAGTGTGTCAGATCTGTGGCAAGGGTCCCGTCACCGGGAACAACGTGAGCCACGCCCACAACAAGACCCGGCGCCGCTGGCTGCCGAACCTTCAGACTGTGAAGATCCGGGCCGAGGATGGTCAGAATCGCCGGATCCGGGTCTGTGCCAACTGCATCAAGTCCGGCAAGATCACCAAGGCCCCTGCCAATAAGGAAGCGGCGGAGATCATGGCGGCAGAATAGGGAGCGATC
>CAZSDD010000004.1:6984-60064 GCA_964605505.1 uncultured Gemmatimonadaceae bacterium
GGCCCCTGCCAATAAGGAAGCGGCGGAGATCATGGCGGCAGAATAGGGAGCGATCCTCCAAAGAGATCGTGGAGAACTCAGGCGAGCCGCTGATCCCGTGAAGGTCGGCGGCTCTGTTTTTTTTGGGCCTGGTCGTGAGACTGTTTCGTGGGCCCCCCTCCGGTGAAGCGGTTTCCGGATCTCCTGATTGCGAAAGGATGGGGGCAGGCGGGGGAGAGGCATTGGCGCCCTGAATGCAGGCGCCGTTATCATTCTGTCCGCCGAACAGCGGGGCAGGGTTTGGGGTTCCTTTCCCACGTCAGAAAGACATGGCGCGTATGCTCGAAGAGAGAATGAGGCGGTTTCAGGAAGATGAGATCACCCTGGGGGTCGTCGGCCTGGGGTACGTCGGCCTCCCCCTGGCGGTTGAGGCCGCCCGGGCCGGCATCCGGGTCGTGGGCTTCGATGTGAAGGAGGCTGTGGTGGACATCGTCAACCAGGGCCGATCCCACATTCAGGACCTCACGGATGGGGATGTGGAAGAGCATGTTCGAACCGGCCAGCTTCGAGCCACCACCGACATGGGCCTGCTGGTGTCCTGCGATGCCATCTCCATCTGTGTGCCCACTCCCCTCTCCAAGACCCGGGACCCGGATATCTCTTTCATCCTCTCGGCGTCAGGGGAGGTGGCGAAGACCCTCCGGAAAGGCCAGCTCATCGTACTGGAGTCCACCACATATCCGGGCACTACCCGTGAAGTCCTTCTTCCCAAGCTGGAGGAATCTGGTCTGAAGGTAGGGGAGGATTTCTTCCTGTGCTTCTCCCCTGAGCGAGTGGATCCCGGCAACGAGATCTGGGTCACGAAGAACACGCCCAAGGTCATTGGAGGCATCACACCGGCTTGCGCGCGAGTGGGTGTGGCCTTCTACTCCCGCTTCATCGACACCCCTGTTCCCGTCTCTTCCGCTGAAGCCGCCGAGTTGACCAAGATCCTGGAGAACACCTTTCGGGCGGTGAACATCGGCATGGTGAACGAGTTGGCCCTCATGGCCGATCTTCTGAAGGTGGACATCTGGGAGGTCATCGACGCGGCGGCGACGAAACCCTTTGGATTCATGAAGTTTACGCCGGGACCCGGATTGGGGGGGCACTGCATTCCGGTGGACCCCCACTACCTCTCCTGGAAGATGCGGACGTTGAACTACAAGACCCGCTTCATCGAGGTGGCCGGAGAGATCAATTCCGAGATGCCTCTGTTCGTGGTGAACAAGGTCAGGGAGGCCCTGAACCAGGAGGCGAAGGCTGTCAACGGCTCCACGATCCTGGTTCTGGGGGTGGCCTACAAGGCGAACATCGATGACGTCCGGGAGTCGCCCGCCCTGGATATCATCCATCTTCTGGAGGGCGACGGAGCCCATGTCGTCTACCACGATCCTTTCGTGCCCCGCCTGGAAGAAGACAGCAGAGTGTGGGAAGGGCAGCCCCTTACGGATGAGCTCCTCCTGCATGCGGACGCCGCTGTCATCGTCACCGATCACTCCAACGTCGATTATCAGAGGGTGGTGGAGATGGTTCCGGTCGTGGTGGATACCCGGAACGCCACCGGGGGACTTTCAAATGTATCTTCCGACAAATCTTCCAGCGGGTGGATCGTGAAGGGCGGAAGAAGGTGAGGTTCCAGCTTCCTGCATCCACACCTGCTCCTCCAATTGCCGAGACTCATTGAGATGGGCTGAGATCCTTCGAGAATCATCCAGAATGGATCAGCTGCATCAGGAAAAGAAAGAATGGATTCAGATCTCACGCGGTACGTGGATGCAGACGCCACCTACCTGGTCACCGGCGGGGCCGGTTTCATCGGCTCCCACCTGGTCGAGAACCTCCTGGCAGGTGGGGCCCGGGTCCGGGTCCTGGACGATTTTTCCACCGGGCGCCGGGAGAATCTGTCACCCTTCATGGACCGGATCGAGCTTCTGGAAGGGGATATCACGAACCCGGATACCTGCCTCGAGGCCGCCGAAGGAGTGAAGATCATCTTCCACCAGGCGGCGCTCCCCTCCGTCCCCCGGAGCGTCGCGGATCCGTTCCGTTCCCATGAGGTGAATGCCACCGGCACCCTGAACGTCCTGTTGGCCGCCAGGGACGCCGGGACCCGCCGGGTGGTCTACGCCTCCTCCTCTTCGGCCTACGGCGACACTCCGACTCTCCCGAAGGTGGAGGGCCAGACCCCGAGCCCCCGCTCTCCCTATGCCGTGGCCAAGCTTACCGGGGAACAGTACTGTCGGGCCCTCCCGGGGGTGTACGGGTTTGAGGCGGTGGCCCTCCGGTACTTCAATGTCTTCGGACCCCGGCAGGACCCGGACTCTCCCTACGCCGCCGTCATTCCTCTCTTCGTGGCTGCGGCCATGGCCGGCCGGTCTCCCACCATCAACGGAGACGGCGGTCAGACCCGTGACTTCACCTACATCCGGAACGTGGTCCTGGCCAATTTGCTCGTGGCTTCGGTTCCTGCAGAGAGGATCAATGGTGAAGTGTTCAACGTAGGGTGTGGAGAGCGGATCTCAATCAATGACCTCTGGCAGGCCATACGGGAGACACTCGGGGCGGAAGTGGAGGCCACCCACGGGCCCCCTCGGGCCGGAGACGTCCGGGACTCCCTGGCCTCCCTGGAGCGCCTGAAGGAGCGGACCGGTTATGAAGTCCTGGTGGGGTTGGATGAGGGGATTCAGCGAACCGTTTCGTGGATTCGGGCGAAGACCGCATAGGGCCATCAGTATCGATAGTGCTCCGGCTTGAACGGCCCTTCAATCGGTACGCCGATGTAGTCGGCCTGCTTCTCCGTGAGCCTCGTAAGATCCACTCCCAGCTTCTCCAGGTGCAGGCGGGCCACTTTCTCGTCCAGGATCTTGGGCAGGGTATATACAGCCCTGTCGTACTTCAGGCCTTCCCGGTTTTCCCACAGATCCATCTGGGCCACGGTCTGATTGGAAAAGGACGCGCTCATGACAAAGGACGGATGTCCTGTAGCGCATCCGAGATTCACCAGCCTCCCTCTGGCCAGGAGGATGATGCTATGGCCGTCGGGCCAGGTGATCTTGTCCACCCCGGGCTTGATCTCGTCCCAATCCAGATCGGAAAGGCGGGCAACCTCGATCTCCGAGTCGAAGTGCCCGATGTTGCAGACGATGGCGCCATCCTTCATCCGATCCATGTGTTCCCGGGTGATGACGCCGACGTTCCCGGTGGCGGTTACGAAGATGTCTCCCCACTCACAGGCGTCGTCCATCTTCACCACCGGGTATCCCTCCATGGAAGCCTGGAGGGCGTTGATGGGGTCGATCTCGGTGACGAAGCAGGTGGCTGCCAGCCCCTTGAAAGACTGGATGGAGCCCTTCCCCACGTCCCCATAGCCCAATACCACGCATTTCTTGCCGGCGATCATGATGTCGGTGGCCCGCTTTATGGCGTCCACCAACGATTCGCGGCATCCGTAGAGGTTGTCGAATTTGGACTTGGTGACGGAATCGTTGACGTTGATGGCCGGGAATCTGAGAGACCCGTCCTGGGCCATCCTGTAGAGGCGGTGCACCCCTGTGGTGGTTTCCTCGCTGACTCCCCGGATCCCCTCGGCCATACGCCGCCAGAGATGAGGATCCTCCTTAAGGGTGTCATTCAGCAGGGTGTCCAGGGCCAGGACCTCATCATTCTCTGTCGAGATCTTCGGCAGGACACCCGTCTTCTCGAACTCCTCTTCCCGGGCCGCGCCCCGGTGGACGATGAGAGTGGCGTCGCCGCCGTCGTCCACGATGAGGTCGGGACCCCCGCCCTCGAACCGGAGGGCTTCCCGGATGGACCACCAGTACTCATCCAGGGTCTCTCCCTTCCAGGCGAAGACCGGGACTCCCGTTTCGGCGATGGCGGCAGCGGCATGGTCCTGGGTGCTGAAGATGTTGCAGGAGGCCCACCGGACATCGGCACCCAGCTCCGTCAGGGTCTCAATGAGCACCGCCGTCTGGATGGTCATATGGAGGGATCCTGCGATCCTGGCGCCCGACAGGGGCTTCCGATGTCCGTACTCCTCCCGGAGAGCCATCAGCCCGGGCATCTCGGCCTCGGCCAGGATGATCTCCTTACGGCCCCAGGGGGCCAGGCTCATGTCGGCCACCCGGTAGGGTGGACGCTCGGTCCTGGGGGGTGCAACGGTCTCGGTGGGCATGATGGGATGCTCTCGTTCTGGGATGCTCTCGTTCGGGGATGATTCCGGTCCGGCTATACCCCTGCTGCCGTCTTCAGGTCCTCAATCCGATTGAGCTCTTCCCACGGGAAGAGACGAACTGTGCGACCCTTGGCCAACTTCAGATCCCTGGGCTCCCGGCCGAAGTGGCCGTAGACGGCTGTGGGCTTGAAGATGGGATCCTTAAGGTTCAGCTCCTTGATGATTGAGAGGGGTCGGAAGTCGAAAACCTCTCGGAGGGCTCTGGCAATGACTCCATCCGGAAGCTCCCCGGTGCCGTAGGTTTCCACATCGATGCTCACAGGCTCCGCCACACCTATGGCATAGGCGAGCTGGATCTCGCAGCGGCCGGCCAGCCCGGCGGCCACCACGTTCTTGGCGGCCCATCGAGCCGCATAGGCTGCCGATCGGTCCACCTTGGTGGCGTCCTTCCCACTGAAGGAGCCCCCGCCGTGATGTCCCAGGCCGCCATAGGTGTCCACGATGATTTTCCTCCCCGTGAGCCCGCAGTCGGCGTGCGGGCCACCGGAGACAAAACGACCCGTGGGGTTGATGTGGAATGTGACCTTCTCCGGATCGAAGTAGTCTCCGGTCAGGGCCGGCGTGATGACGTGATCGATGAGCTCCTGCCGGATGGCTGTCTGGCTGATCTCGGCGTCATGCTGGGCGCTCATGACCACCGTATCCACCCGGACGGGCTTCTGCCCATCATATTCCATGGTCACCTGGGCCTTGCCGTCCGGCCGAAGCCAGGAGAACTGTCCCTCCTTCCGGACCTCTGCCAGCCGCTTGGTTAAGCGGTGGGCGAACAAAATGGGCGCCGGCATGAGGGCGTCCGTCTCGTCCGACGCGTACCCGAACATCATTCCCTGGTCCCCGGCCCCGCCGGCGTCCACCCCCTGGCCGATATCCAGCGTCTGCTGGTCCAGGGTGGTGAGAACGGCACAGGTATGGCCGTCGATCCCGTAGTCTGAGCGGGAGTAGCCTATGGACAGGAGCGTTCCCCTGACGATGCCCGGGATATCCACGAAGGACTCGGTGGTGACCTCTCCCGCCACCAGGGCCATGCCCGTGGTCATGAGCGTTTCCACAGCCACCCGTGATTCGGAATCCTGGGTGAGAAAGGCGTCCAGAAGCGCGTCGGAAATCTGGTCCGCGATCTTGTCCGGGTGCCCTTCTGTGACGGACTCGGATGTAATCAGCCTGCGACTCAAGAGAACCTCGTTCAGCTGCTGGAGTGGAGTGTCTCGGCCGGCCCGTGTCCGGGCCGTTGAAATGGGCTCCGAAAAAAGCTAACACCTGTTCCCGCTTCCTTGACCCCCCGCCCCTCCCCTTCGACCTTAATGACTTGCCCATTTCCGGGTTTCACCGCTGAAAAGATGCCAGAGGACGTGATGCCTCACCGACTGATTTCCCCCCATGGGGGCCAGCTGAAGGAATTGTTGGTCCATCCGGACCGTGCCGCGGAGCTGAGGGAGGCTTCCAGGGACTGGCCTTCCTGGAATCTCACGGATCATCAGATCCGGGACCTGGAGCTCCTCATGAACGGAGGCTTCAGTCCCCTGACGGGCTTCCTGAACCGAGGAGACTATGAGACGGTCCGGGACGAGATGCGCCTGGCCGACGGTACCCTCTGGCCCATCCCGGTCACGCTGGACGTGACGCGGCAGGTCGGGGAGGGAATCGAAAAGGACCGTCTCCTGGCCCTTCGGGATCTGGAAGGTGTCCTCCTGGCGGTCCTGAAGGTGGGCGACATCTGGGAGCCGGACCTGGAGGAGGAGGCGGAGAAGGTCCTGGGCTCCACAGACACGGCCCATCCCGGCGTGGACTACCTCCTGAACCACAGTGGGCCTGTCTACGTGGGAGGGACCATCGAAGGGGTCCAGATGCCGATCCACTACGACTTCCGGGAGCTTCGGCACACGCCCCGGTCCCTCCGGGAGGAATTCGCCCGGTTGGGGTGGCGGAGGGTCGTGGGGTTCCATTCCCGGAGCCCCATGCACCGGGCCCAGGTGGAGCTGACCCAGCGGGCGGCCAAGGAGGCGGGAGCCAACGTCCTCATCCACCCGGTGGTCCGCATGACCCAGTCGGGAGACCTGGACCACTACACCCGGGTTCGCTGCTACGAAGCGATTCTGCCCCGGTATCCCCAGTTCACCGCCAAGCTCTCCCTCCTGGACATGGCTCAGCGCCTGGCCGGTCCCCGGGAAGCAGTCTGGCACGCCATCATTCGGAAGAACTTCGGCTGTACGCACTTCATTGTGGGGCAGGACCACGCCGGTCCTGGCTCGGACCCGGCGGGGAATGGATTCTACGGTCTCTATGAGGCCCAGGAGATGGCGAAGAGCTTTGAGAAGGAGTTGGGCGTCCAGATCCTCCCCATCCGGATGCTGGTCTACGTCCGGGAGCGGGACGAGCACCTTCCCATCGACGAGATTCCCGAAGGAGTCACTACCTGGTCCATCTCACAGGATGAGCTCAGGGCCCGTCTGGACGATGGGAGGGAGATCCCGGAGTGGTTCACGTTTCCGGAAGTGACGTCGGAGCTTCGCCGCCGGTATCCGCCCCGATCCAGAAAGGGGTTCACCGTGTTCTTCACGGGGCTTTCCGGTTCCGGGAAATCCACCATCGCCAACGTCCTACGCACGAAGCTCCTCCAGGCCGGCGATCGTTCCGTGACCCTCCTGGACGGGGACATCGTCCGCAGGAACCTCTCCAGCGAGCTGGGCTTCAGCAAAGAACACCGGGACCTGAACATCCAGCGGATCGGATTCGTGGCCTCGGAGATCACGAAGGGCGGAGGCATTGCACTCTGTGCTCCCATCGCTCCCTATGCCCGTACCAGGAAGCAGAATCGGGACCTCATCACCCAGTACGGGGGCTACGTTCTGGTTCACGTGGCCACGCCCATCGAGGTCTGTGAGGCCCGGGACCGGAAAGGACTCTACGCCAGGGCACGGGCGGGGATCATCAAAGAATTTACCGGCGTGTCGGATCCCTACGAGACCCCTGACGATGCCGATGTGGTCATAGATACCACGGATATCACTCCGGAGGAGGCGGCCCAGCAGGTCTATCTCTTCCTGGAGAAGGAGGGCTACATCGGGCCGGCGGCGGGCCGGGAATGAGGCCGTGAATGTTGACGCCTGGCTCACTCTGGCGGTCCTGGCTGGGACGCTGGCCCTCCTGATCCGAGGACGGACCACGCCGGCTCTGGTCATCCTGGGGGCCGACGTCCTCCTCCTGGTCACCGGGGTGGTAACCCCCGCAGAGGCGCTTTCGGGATTCAGCAACCCTGCGCCCTTTACCGTGGGGGCACTTTACGTGGTTGCCCGGGCCATGGAGAAGACCGGGGGCCTCCAGCCCCTCCTCGGGGTCCTGCTGGGAAAAGGGGATGGCTCACCCGGGGATGATGCCGGTTCCGGCAGCGATCCCGGGCCCTGGGCCATGGCCAGGCTCCTGTTTCCGGTGGCGGCCTCCTCGGCCATTCTGAACAACACTCCCATCGTGGCCATGGTGGCCCCCCAGGTGGAGGCGTGGGCGGAACGGAAGGGTCGGTCGCCGGCAAGGTACCTCATGCCCCTCTCCTTCGCCGCCATTCTGGGGGGGACCGTCACCGTGATCGGCACTTCCACCACAATCGTGGTCTCGGGGCTCATGGAAGCGGCGGGCCACGCGCCCCTGGGGATGTTCGAGATCTCCCGGGTGGGACTTCCTCTTGCCCTGGCAGGGATTCTCCTGGTCCTCTTCCTGGCACCCCTTCTATTGCCGGAGCGCAGGGGCTCCCTCAGGGAGTTCGAGGAAGAGTTCCGTGAATATACGGTGAACATGCTGGTAGTTCCGGGAGGCCCCCTGGAGGGCAGGACGGTGGAAGAGGCGGGCCTGAGGCAGCTCGAGGGCGTCTTTCTGGCAGAGATCCGACGCCAGGGTGAGGTCATCGCTCCCGCCTCTCCCCAGACCCATCTGCAGGGTGGGGATCTGCTGACCTTTGCCGGTCGCTCCGATCTGGTCCTGGACCTGACCGCGGTAAAGGGCCTGAAATCGGCGGAAGAAGAGCACACCCTGGAATTCCGGGAGCCGGGACACACCTATTTCGAGGTGGTCATCGGGGTGGATTCTCCCCTGAATGGACGGACCTTGAGAGAAGTGGGCTTCCGCCAGGAGTACCGGGCGGTGGTTCTGGCCCTCCACCGGGCCGGGGTACGGTTGCACGCCAAGCTGGGAGACCTGATGCTCCAATCAGGCGATACCCTGATTCTCCTGGCAGGGCCTCACTTCCAGGCCCTCTGGCGGCATCGTCGGGATTTTCTGGTCATCAGCCATCTGGGGGGCTCTCCTCCGGTTTCCAGCAAGCAGGCGATCCTGGTTGTGGGAATCCTGGGGGGCATCGTGGCTTCCGCGGCTCTTGGCCTCATGCCCATTCTCCACGGCTCCCTCCTGGGTTCCCTCCTCCTGGTGGCGCTTCGCGTCATGACGATCCAGGAGGTTAAGGACGCCGTGGACCTGAACGTGCTGCTCCTCATCGCCGGGGCCTTCGGAGTCGGGGCCGCCCTCCAGAGCTCCGGGCTGGCTGATTCCCTGGCCAGGGTCATTCTGGGTGCGGCTGGTGGCTTTGGACCCAGGGGCGTCCTGGTGGGGGTGCTTCTGACCACCATTCTGCTGACGGAGGTCATAACCAACAACGCCGCCGCCGTCCTGGTCTTTCCCATGGCCACGGCCACGGCTGCGAGCATGGGGATGGATTCCCGGGCGTTTGCGATAGCCATCGCCGTGGGGGCCTCGGCCTCCTTCCTCACCCCCATCGGCTACCAGACCAACACCATGGTGTACGGCCCAGGGGGATACCGCTTCAGCGATTTCGCCCGGCTCGGACTTCCCCTGACCCTTCTGGTGGTGGGAATGGTGGCCTGGCTGGTACCTTTGTTCTGGGGATTCTGATTCCTGTAACTCTGGAAGCCACCATGCGCCAAGACGATCTTGACCGGATCCTGGAGGGCCTCGAAGCGGCGGCCAGGGCCGTGAAGCCCTTCACCCCCGGGGACGTCGAATACGACGAGAAGAGCAGCCGGGGGGATCCGGTGACGGCGGCGGATCTGGTCATCGACAGAATCCTCAGAGAGATCCTCCCTCGACCGGGGGAAGGGTGGCTCAGCGAGGAGACGGTGGACAGCCCGGATCGTTTGGGCCGCAGCAGGGTGTGGGTGGTGGATCCCCTGGATGGCACCCGGGAGTTCGTGGAGGGGATTCCCGAGTGGTGCGTATCCATCGGCCTGGTGGAAGACGGAAAGCCCGTGGCCGGGGGCGTCTACTCTCCGCCATCGGGCCTCCTGGTTCTGGGCTCGGTGGAAACCGGGGTGACCCGAAACGGAGAACCGGTGGATATGACGGACCGGGATACCCTGGAAGGGGCCACCATTCTGGCTTCCCGGAGTGAGTGGAATCGGGGCGAATGGGACCGGTTTGTCGGCGCCGGATTCACCACCGTCCCATGCGGCTCCGTGGCCTACAAGCTGGCCCGGGTGGCAGCGGGCATGGCCGACGGGACCTGGACGCTGGTGCCCAAGCACGAGTGGGATGTGGCGGCGGGTGCGGCCCTGGTGACGGCTGCCGGCGGAACTCTTCTCCACGCTGATGGAACCACCCCGGAGTGGAACCAGGCGGATCCCAGGCTCCCCAACTTTCTGGCGGCGCGAAAAGGCCTTCTGGACGAGGTCAGGGCACGGTGGATTTGAGGCGGGGGAGGGAATGAACATCCTCGTGACGGGAGGTGCCGGGTTCATCGGGTCCAACCTCATTCGGCTTCTCCTGGCCGAAAGACGTCACGTGGAGGTCACGAACCTGGACCTCCTGACCTATGCCGGTACGCTGGAGAACCTGAGTGACATCCAGGCCGATCCCCGCTACACCTTCGTTCGGGGAGATATCTGCGACGGGGCCCTGGTCCGGAAACTCATGGCGGGGAAGGAAGCCGTCCTCCACCTGGCGGCGGAAAGCCATGTGGACCGCTCCATCGCCGATCCGAACCCCTTTGTCCGGACCAATGTACTCGGAACCCAACGTCTGCTGGACGAGGCCCGAGACGCCGGCGTTTCGCGATTCCTCCTGGTCTCCACCGATGAAGTGTATGGAGAGCTTCCCTGGATGGACCCGGAGAACCGGACCCCCGTCCGGCTCCGTTTCACCGAGGCTTCACCCCTGAATCCCCGGTCGCCGTATTCGGCGTCAAAGGCCGCCGGGGACCTCCTCGCTCTTTCCTACCACACGACCTTCCATCTGGACGTGGTGGTTGTCCGCGGGTCGAACAATTACGGGCCCCGACAGCATCCGGAGAAGCTCATCCCCCTCATGGCCACCCTCGCCATGGAGGGAAAGAAGCTCCCGGTCTACGGCGATGGCCTGAACGTGCGGGACTGGATCTTCGTAGAGGACTTCTGCAGGGGGATCCTGGCAGCCCTGGAGCAGGGATGTGCGGGAGAGATCTACAACTTCGGAGGAGACTCGGAGCGGACCAACCTGCAGGTAGTCCGTGGAATTCTGGCCAATCTGGGGCGCTCCGAAGAGCTCATCAGCTTCGTGCCGGACCGCCCTGGTCACGACCGTCGTTACGCCATGGACTTCTCAAAGGCTCGAAGGAGTCTGGGATGGGAGCCCAGCCGGAACTTCGAGGAAGGCCTTGCCGAGACCATCCGATGGTATGGGATGAAGAGAGGCTCGTGAATGCAGCTCGTATCGGGGCTCTCGGGGCCAGCGCCCGCTGCGGCGCCTCTCCCCATGCAATCTCTTCTTGAGGGGGCCTGCCGCGTAAGGTACCTTCCTCCAGCCCACTTTCGGCGATCCGCTGGTCCCTTGATTCCAGGGAGCTTTTCCAGAGATGAAAATCACCGTGATCGGCACCGGCTATGTTGGTCTCGTAGCCGGAGCCTGCCTGGCAGAAACCGGGAATGACGTCATCTGCGCCGATATAGACGAGGCCAAGGTCGCCCGGTTGAACGCCGGTGAGATCCCCATCTACGAGCCGGGCCTGGAGCCCCTCGTGGAGAGCAATCTCAGGGCGGGCCGACTCACCTTCACCACGGATGTGGGACAGGCGACTCGAGCCTCGGACGTCATCTTCATCGCCGTCGGGACTCCTCCCGGGGAAGATGGATCGGCGGATCTTCAGCACGTCCTGGCTGTGGGGAAGGCCATCGGACAGGCCATGAACGGCGAGAAGATCGTCATCACCAAGAGCACGGTTCCGGTAGGAACCGCCGCAAAGGTCAGGGCGGCCATCGAGGAGGAGACGGTCCATGCGGTCCACATCTGCTCGAACCCCGAGTTCCTGAAGGAGGGGGCGGCAGTTGAAGATTTCATGAAACCGGACCGGGTCGTGCTCGGGGTAGACTCGGACCACGCCGGAAAGGTCCTGACGGAGCTCTACGCGCCCTTTGTGCGTTCCGGGAACGCCATTCTCCTCATGGACATCGCAGCGGCTGAGATCACGAAGTACGCTGCCAACGCCATGCTGGCCACCCGGATCTCCTTCATGAATTCCGTCGCCCAACTATGCGAGGCCGCAGGAGCGGACGTGGACATGGTTCGGCGGGGGATCGGCTCGGACCTCCGAATCGGAAATGCCTTCCTCTATCCCGGCGTGGGGTATGGCGGATCGTGCTTTCCCAAAGACGTGAAGGCCCTCATCAGGACCATGAGGGCAAAGGGGACCGACCCCTCGATCCTGGAAGCGGTAGAGGTGGTCAATGAGGACCAGAAGAGCTTGCTCCTTCGTCGAGTGGTCAGGCGATTCGGGGAAGACCTGACCGGCAGGACCTTCGCAGTCTGGGGCCTCGCCTTCAAGCCCAACACCGACGACATGCGGGAGGCGCCGAGCCTGGTGACGATCCCCGCGCTCCTGGAGCGGGGGGCAACGGTGATGGCCCACGATCCGGTGGCCATGACGGAGGCCGACCGTCATTTCGGCAGCAGCATCAGGTATTCGGAATCCAACTACGCTGCTCTGGAGGGTGCCGATGCCCTCATCATACACACCGAGTGGCTTCCCTACCGTCGCCCGGATTTTCAGCGCATGAAGGACCTGCTCAAGACTCCCATCATCTTTGACGGCAGAAATCTCTACCGGCCCGAGAAGATGGAGGAACTGGGCTTCGAGCATTATTCCGTGGGACGCCGCCAGGTAGGCCCGAAAGAAAGCTAGGAAATCTCATGCGCATTCTCATCACCGGTGCCGCAGGATTTCTGGGCTCCCACCTGGTGGACCGATTTCTGCTAGCCGGGCACCGGGTTCTTGGAGTGGATAACTTCATCACCGGCACGTGGCAGAATCTGGAACACCTGGAAGGGAGCGACGATTTCTTTTTCATCGAGCACGACGTCTCCAAGCCTCTCTTCCTGGCTGAGCGGGTGGAGGGGGTTCTCCACTTCGCTTCTCCGGCCAGCCCTGTAGACTACCTGGATCTTCCCATACAGACCCTGAAGGTCGGTAGCCTGGGAACCCACAACATGCTGGGACTGGCAAAGGCCCACGAGGCCCGGTTCCTTCTCGCTTCCACCTCCGAGGTCTACGGGGACCCCCAGGTGCATCCCCAGCCGGAGAGTTACTGGGGGCACGTGAATCCCATCGGTCCCCGCGGCGTCTACGATGAAGCCAAACGATTCGCCGAGGCCATCACCATGGCCTACCAGCGGTTCCACGGGATGGAGACACGTATCGTTCGGATTTTCAATACGTATGGGTCCAGGATGCGTCCCGCCGATGGCCGGGTGGTGTCCAATTTCATCGTCCAGGCCCTCCGGGGTGAGGCCCTGACCCTCTACGGCGAAGGGAATCAGACGCGGTCTTTTTGCTTCGTGGAAGACGAGGTGGAGGGAATTTTCCGCCTCTTCAACTCCCGTTATCCGGATCCGGTGAACATCGGGAATCCCCACGAGTTCACCATTCGGGAACTGGCGGAGATGGTCATCCAGGAGACCGGGAGCAGCTCGGAGCTGGTGAATCTCCCCCTCCCCGAAGACGATCCTAAGGTCCGGCAACCGGACATCTCCCTGGCCCGGGATATCCTGGGGTGGGAGCCTCACACGGGATTGCGGGAAGGCCTGCGGCGGACCATCCCGTATTTCGAGACGCTGGTGGAAGAAGAGGACGCGAAAGCCAGGACGCTGATATGAAGATCTTGCTCACCGGCGCTGCAGGCTTCATTGCCTCCCATCTTTCCGAGAGTCTTCTGGGTGAAGGCCACGAAGTCGTGGGACTGGACAACTTCGACGACTTCTACGACCCGGCGGTGAAGGAACACAACCTGAATGCAGCCCGGACGCATTCGGCTTTTCATCTGGTCCGAGGCGACATTCGCGATCTAGGGTGTCTGGCCGGGCTTCCCGACGGGATCGACGCCATCATCCACATTGCCGCCCGCGCCGGGGTCCGGCCCTCCATTGCCCGGCCGGTGCTCTATTATGACGTCAATGTCCAGGGGACTTTGAGGCTGTTGGAGATGGCCCGGGATCGGGGCATCCGGAACTTTGTTTTCGCTTCATCCTCCTCGGTCTACGGAAACAATGAGAAGGTGCCGTTCAGCGAGGAAGACCGGGTGGACAACCCCATTTCTCCCTACGCAGCCACAAAAAAAGCCGGGGAGCTCCTTTGTCACAGCTATAATCACCTCTATGGCATCACCTGCCTCTGTCTGCGGTTCTTCACCGTCTACGGTCCCCGGCAGCGACCGGATCTGGCTATCCGGAAGTTCGCCGAACTCCTCTCCCGGGGGGAGGAGATCCCCATGTTCGGAGACGGATCCACCCAGCGGGACTATACCTACATCGACGATATCCTGGATGGAGTCCTGGGTGGCCTGAGCTGGGTCCGTGGGAACCCCGGGGGTTACGAGATCGTGAATCTGGGTGAGAGCCGAACCGTCTCGCTGAAGGAAATGATCCGGGTCGTGAGCGAGGAAATGGGGGTCGAGCCCAGGATCAAACAGCTGCCCATGCAGCCGGGGGATGTGGAGCGGACCTTCGCCGACATCTCCAGGGCAAGGAGCCTTCTGGGCTACAATCCCCGGTGGGGTTTCAGGGAAGGCATCCGGGAGTTCGTCCGGTGGCTCCGGGCTCAGCCTGCGATTCCCTAGGAAACGGTCCGAGTAACGAGGCTCGCCCCATTACTCGGACAGCCTCCTGGCCCCCACCCCTGCTCCCACCGTACTATTAATCTCTGGTATCTCAATTTCCGGTGTCATCTCTTATTATCTGTTTCGGAGCCAGGCGCATGAGATTCCAAAGCCACCACTCCGGCCCTCTTTCCGGGTAGGCCCATGACCGAGAAAGACTCCATGTCCGTGCAGCAGCGTATCGAGCAGGGGATCTCAGCCTGGGAGCGGGGAGACTACCAGTCTGCCCTGAATGACTTCCAGGCGGTACTGGCCGATCATCCCAGCTTTCCAGACGTCCACAACAAGGCGGGCCTTTGTCTGGCCATGCTGGGGGACCCGGAAGCCGCGCTGAAGGAATTTGACGAGGCTCTCAGGCTCTCCGACACCTACGCCGAAGCCCACCTGAATCGGGCCATCGTCCTCCAGGAGCTGGGCCGATTCGAAGAGGCCCGGCGGCATCTGCGGCGGGCCGACCAGTTGGATCATCAGGATTCGGAGGAATTTCCATCGGATGTGGGGCACAGGATCGCCATTGGCCATGCCAAATTGGGAGATCTCTACCTGGTGGCCGACCACCCGGAGGAGGCGGCGGAGCAGTTCAAGAAGGCCCTGGACGTCCGCTCCCGTTTCCTGGATATCCGGAGCAAGTATGCGGAGGCTCTCATGGGGATGGAGAGGTGGGACGATGCCCAGGAGCAGCTTCAGCTCATATTGGACAAGAACCCCAGCTTCACCAGCGCCCGGGTGCGCCTGGGCGTAATCCTGCAGAAAAAGGGAGATCCGGCAGGAGCCAGGAAGCAGTGGGAACGGTGCCTGAAGGATGATCCCCGGAACATGCGGGCCAAGGCCTACCTGGCCTACGTGGGTGGGAGAGGGGCAGGCTCCTGACACCACAGGACTGACTTTTCTGGCACGAACCCTGCACTTCCTTGACGGGGGGCCGTCAGTACGGCCCGGCCGTTGTGCATGGAGGGGGCGATTCGCCATCAACCTGTTTCGCCTGGCCCATGGCTCCCCCCCGTCCCATTCGCAATCAGGGCTCGTTAACTTCCATGTTATGTCAATGACTCGATTCGGTGCACTCCTGATCGGTTTCGCCTTGATCCTTGCCTCCTGCATGCCCCTGGGAGAGGAGGGAACCTCCATCTCGAGGGGAGACCAGGCCTTCGCCGATGGGGACATGGAGGAGGCCCTCGCCGAGTACCGCCTGGCGGAGCGCCAGGGGGCCGACGATGCCGATACATATGCTCGCATCGCCCATACCTATGTCGCCCTTCGTCGGATAGACGGGGCACGGGATTATTATCGACTGGCGGTGGACCGGAACGCCGGATACACGGAGCAGGCCGTAGCGGATTTCGTTCGACTTGCCCGGGAGGAGGAAGCCGTCCGCGACGAATTCGGCATGGCCTCCGCCGTTCAGACAGCCCAGGAGTTCCGCCCCGGCATCAGCCTGGACGACCTGGCTCTTCCCCTGGCCAGGCATTATTCCAGGGTGGGGGAATACGGCCGCGCCTTGCCCTTCTATTTGAAGACCCTCTCGGCCCTGGGCGACTCCATTCCGAGGATCCTCTTCGAGACGGCTGTGGCCTACGACGAGGTGGGGGACTGTCAGAGCGCGGTGGTATACTATGAGGATTACCGGGACCGTTTGCCCAACTGGCGCCGGAGCGAAGTGGACTGGCGCCTCGGAAACTGCTCGTTTCGCCTGGCCGCAGCCCGCAGGGAAGAAGGCGAGGAAGAAGAAGCTCTGCGGCACCTGGAGAGACTCCTCCGCATCGGGGAGCCGCGGAGCCTCCAGGCCATGGGCTATTTTGAAAAAGGCGAGATTCTGGGTCTGAGGGGAGAGTGTGAGGCTGCCCTGGAAGCCTTCATTCAGGTCCCTGCCCTGGATCCTTCCGGAAACAGCCCCCTGGTGGCCCGGGCCGAAGAGCGCATCGATCAGATCCGATTCGGCAGCCGTGCCTTCCGGGACCGGGAAGACCGGGCCCCCGGTGATCCGCCTCTGGCCTGCTTCCCGCCGGACCGCCGAGATGAAGAGCATCTCCCTCCTCCCCGCCGCGGCGGTTGAGGGGCGAGCCCCAGACCTCGAACCCCCCTCCCGAGCCATGCCTGTCCCTTTTCTCGATCTCAAGCTTCAATATCAGTCCATCAAAGCCGAGGTGGCCGAAGCCGTCCAGGATGTCATCCGTTCCCAGGGCTTCGTCCTTGGCCCCCAGGTCCAGGGCCTGGAGGAAGAGCTGGCTGCCTATCTGGGTGTGCCTCGGGCTGTGGGAGTGGCCAGCGGCACCGACGCCCTCCTCCTGCCCCTGATGGCTCTGGATCCCGAGCCTGGAGACGAGGTGGTCCTCCCGGCCTTCACCTTCTTCGCTACCGCGGGAGCCGTCTGGAACGCCGGATTCAAGCCCGTCTTCTGTGACGTGGACCCCGATACGTTCAATGTCACCGCTGGAACGATGGAAGCGGTCTGGACAGAACGGACCCGTGTGGCGGTACCGGTCCATCTCTACGGCCAGATGGCTCCCATGGAGGAGGTCCGGGATCTGGCGTCGAAAAGAGGAGCCTTTGTCCTGGAAGACGCTGCCCAGGCCATCGGCGCCAGCCGGAACGGGGTAATGGCCGGCGCTGTCGGTGACGCCGGAGCCTTCTCGTTCTTTCCCACAAAGAACCTTGGGGGATTCGGTGATGGAGGAATGATCACCACCGGAGACGAGGCTTTGGCTGACAGGGTGGCCAAGCTCCGGGTCCACGGAGGCCGGCAGATGTACCACCACGAGATGGTGGGAACCAACTCCCGGCTGGACGCCCTCCAGGCGGCGGTTCTCCGGGTGAAGCTTCCTCATCTGGATCGGTGGGCACAGGGGCGCAGGCGGAACGCGGCCCTCTATGATGAAATTCTGGGACAGGTGGAGGGTGTCCAGACTCCCGTCACCCTCCCGGGAAATCATCACGTCTACAACCAGTACACGCTGAAGGCGGAGCGGCGGGACGATCTCCGCAGATACCTGAATGACCGGGGCATCGGAAATGGCCTCTACTATCCTCTGGGGCTCCATCTGCAGGAGTGCTTTGCAGGCCTCGGCGGCGCGGAAGGAGACCTGCCGGCGACGGAGGCTCTGACCGGTGAGGTGGTGAGCCTTCCCGTCTTTCCGGAGTTGACTGAGGGTCAGGTCACGGAGGTGGGGGAGGCCATCCGGGTATTCTACCAGTGACCGCCGGTTCTCCCGGGGTTCCCACACCCCCCCTCTTACCCCCATCTTACAGGGCTAGTCGCGGGCGGAGCCCGGCACATTGATCAAGTAGCCGGGCCGCCGAACCTGGAGCCCTCTGCCGGGTACTTCCCTAGGATGTACACACGACTCTGCGTAACCGCCGTTTTCTTTCTCCTCGGGGGCGTTCTCCAGGGATGTTCCTCTACACCTCCCTATCAGGGTTTGGATGGCGACGCCCTCTTTGAGCTCGGAGCCCGGGAATTCCAGGAAGAGGACTGGGATGAGGCCATCCGCGTATTCGAACGGTTCCTCTTCGCCGACCCTGGTCACGAGCGGATTGTGGAAGCCCGGATGTACCTGGCCCGGGCCTATTTCAATCGCGAGGACTACATCACGTCGGCCTCGGAGTTCAGCCGGATTCTGGATCGGCATCCCGGAAATCCCCTGGCTCCCGATGCCGCATTGGGGGTCTGCAGGTCCTACGTAGCCCTCTCCCCCCATATCCAGCGGGACCAGGGCTACACGGTCCAGGCCGTGAGTGCCTGTGATAACGTGGTGCAGGATTTCGGATCCTTCGAGGTCGCCGTGGAGGCCGAGGCCCTCAGGGGCCAGATGAGGGAAAAGCTGGCTCGCAAGACCCTCATTGCCGGAGAGTTCTACTATCGACGGAAGCTATACGACTCAGGAATCATCTATTTCAACGATGTCCTGACCAGTTATCCCGGGACGGATTCGGCTGCCCAGGCTCTCCTCCGTCTCCACCAGTCCTACACCGAGATCGGATGGGACCGGGAAGCCGCCGAAGCCAGGGAGCGACTCCTTCGGGAATTTCCGGACTCCGAAGAGGCCGAGGAAGTAAGGGCGAACGGTGGTGGAGGGGGTGACGGAGGGAAAATCGAAGAGAATGCCGCCGCCGTTGAGGATTCCGGTGCCGACAGGCGCCAGGGCGAGGCTGGAGTCAGACAATTGGGATCGACGGCCTCCGGACGGAGCCTCTGAGAGGTGGCTCCCCGTCGGCTGGGCCTCTTCGGGGGGTCCTTCGATCCACCCCACATCGGCCATCTGGTGGTGGCGCAGGACGTGGTCGAGGCGCTGGATCTGGACCGCCTCCTATTCATCCCGGCGGGAAATCCTCCCCACAAGCTGGATCGGTCGCTGGCACCGGCGCCCCTGCGCCTTGAGATGGTCCAATGCCTGGTGGCCGGCGATGACCGGTTTGGAGTTAGCGAGGTGGAGCTGAGCCGCTCCGGACCATCCTACACGGTGGACACATTGCGGCATTACCGGGACCTTCATGACGAGGCGGAACTCTTCTTCGTGATGGGAGCGGACCAGGCGGAGACGTTCGGGTCCTGGCGCGAGCCGGAGACTGTGAAGGAGCTGGCGACGCTGGTGGTCATGGCCCGGGAGGGGATGGATCCGCCGTCCGGGGACTTCGTAACCGCCCCCGTCACCCGCCTGGATATCTCCTCCTCGGCCATCCGGTCCCGAATTCGGGATGGTCGCCCGATTCGGTACCTGGTTCCGGAAATCGTCCGAAGAATCATTGAGAGCAATCGTCTCTATCGAGCTGTGCCATGAAAGCGTTCTTGAAGAAGATCCTGGGGTCCCAGCACTCCAGGGAAGTCAAAAAGCTTCAGCCCACCGTTGATCGGATCAACGAGTTCTCGGAAATGCTCTCCTCTCTTTCCGACGAGGAGATCAGAGCCAAGACAGAGGAGTTCCGGGCCCGCATCCGGGAGCGCACCCAGCCCCTGGAAGAGCGGATGGACGCTCTGAAAGAGGAGAAGCGGCATTCGGAGGACCCCGTCCACCGGGAGAGTCTCTCCGGGGACATCGCTGCCCTGGACGAGGAGATCCTGGAGGTCATTCAGGGGGCCCTGGACGATCTGTTGCCGGAGGCGTACGCCGTTGTGAAGGAGGCCTGCCGGAGGAACATGGGGAAGGACATCGTGGTCACGGGGCAGAAGATGACCTGGGACATGATTCCCTATGACGTCCAGCTCATCGGGGGCATCGCCCTGCACCAGGGAAAGGCCGCCGAGATGGCCACGGGAGAAGGAAAGACCCTGGTGGCCACCATGCCCCTGTACCTGAACGCACTGGCCGGGCGTGGGGCCCACCTGGTGACGGTGAACTCCTATCTGGCCCAGCGCGACGCCGAGTGGATGTCCACCATCTACGAGTTCCTGGGCCTGAAGGTGGCTGTCATCGACCTCTATGAGCCCGGTACTCCGGAGCGCCGTGAGGCCTACAACGCCGACATCACCTACGGCACAAACAATGAGTTCGGTTTCGACTATCTCCGGGACAACATGGTCCACACCCTGGAGCAGCGGGTCCAGCGGCGGCACCACTATGCCATCATCGACGAGGTGGACAACATCCTCATCGACGAGGCCCGGACGCCGTTGATCATCAGTGGCCCGGTGGGCAAGGACACCTCCACCCCCTTCAAGCAGTTTTCCAATCTGGTGGCCAACCTTTACAAGAAGCAGGCCCGCATCGCCAACCAGCTGGTGGCCGAGGCGGAGAAGCTTCTGGCCAGCGAGGAGGAGGGGGCCGAGTACAGGGCCGGGGAGAAGCTGCTGGCAGTGAAGCGGGGGATGCCGAAGCACAAGCGGCTCCTGAAGATGTTCGCCGACGAGCCCCGTCTCCAGAAGCTGGCTCAGCGGGTGGAGGGGGACTACATGCGGGAGAAGATCCTGCACCAGATCGACGAGTCCCTCCTCTTCGCCATGGACGAGAAAGGCCACAACGTCCATCTCTCCGACGCCGGTATCGAGGAACTTTCTCCCAATGACCCCGATGCCTTCATCATCCCGGACCTTTCCGAGGCCATCGGAGCCATCGAAGCCGAAGAGGACACTTCCCTGGAGGAAAAGCGGACTGCGATCCAGGATCTGGAAGCCGCCTACGCCGCCAAGAGCCAGAAGATGCACGTCATCCACCAGCTCTTGAAGGCCTATACCCTGTTCCACAGGGATGAGCAGTACATCATCGGCGAAGACGGCTCAGTGGTCATCGTCGATGAGTTCACGGGTCGGCAGATGGCCGGCCGGCGCTGGAGCGACGGGCTCCACCAGGCCGTCGAGGCCAAGGAGGGTGTGGAGATCCGTGGCGAGACCCAGACCCTGGCCACCATCACCATCCAGAACTACTTCCGGATGTACGACAAGCTGGCGGGGATGACGGGGACGGCGGAGACGGAGGAGAACGAGTTCCACCAGATCTACAAGCTGGACGTCCTGGTGATTCCCACGAACCGCCCGGTGATCCGTGATGATCGGGACGATCTCATCTTCCGGACCAAGCGAGAGAAGTACGTGGCCCTCATGGACGAGATCGAGCGGCTCACCAAAATGGAGCTGCCGGTCCTGGTCGGGACGACCAACGTGGAGGTTTCCGAGACCCTGAGCCGAATGCTCAAGCGCCGGGGCATGAAGCACAACGTCCTGAACGCCAAGCACCACAAGAGCGAGTCGGAGATCGTAGCCGAGGCCGGTCGCCCCCGGGGCGTGACCATCGCCACCAACATGGCCGGGCGTGGGACGGACATCAAGCTGGGCGAAGGGGTTACCGATCTCCGGGATGTCCGTTGGGCAAAGGCGAGGGGACTCGACCCCGCGGAACTCCTGCCCCTGGACCCGGCTCGGTGGAAGGAGCCGGAGAAGCTCAGCGACGACGACGTCCTGGAAGTGGGCGGATTGCACATCCTGGGCTCGGAGCGTCATGAGTCCCGGCGTATCGACCGTCAGCTTCGAGGGCGCTCCGGGCGGCAAGGGGACCCCGGAGCCACACAGTTCTTCCTCTCCCTGGAAGACGACCTCATGCGCCTCTTCATGTCGGACCGGGTGGCGGGAGCCATGGAGAAATGGGGAGTTCAGGAAGGGGAGGTCATCACCCACGGACTGGTGACCAAGAGTATCGGCCAGGCCCAGAAACGGGTGGAGGGGAACAACTTCGAGGCTCGGAAACGACTGCTGGATTACGACGATGTCATGAACCAGCAGCGAGAGGTGGTCTACGACCTCCGCCTTTTCGCGCTGGAGGGCGGGGAGGACCTGAAGGGCGAGGTCTGGGAGATGATCGACTACTCCATCCGTGGCCTGGTGGAGGAGTATTGCCCCGAGGATCTGGCCGCCGATGACTGGGACCTTCCGGGTCTCCGGCGCCGGCTTCTCCTGGACTTCTTCGTCATGGCTCCGGGCCTCCCGGAGGAGCATCCCGACGAACCCCCCTTCAAGAGCGCCGAGGGGGTGGCCCAGGCGGTGCTGGAGTCGGCCCGGGACCACTTCCACAGGAAGATCTCCGATTTTGGTGAGTATGGAGAGCGGGTCATGAGCTTCGTCATGCTCACCACCCTGGACGACAAGTGGAAGGACCACCTCTACGACCTGGATCATCTCAAGGCGTCCATCAGCTTTCGGGGTTGGGGGCAGAAGGATCCCCTCATCGAGTACAAGAAGGACGCCTACGAGATGTTCGTGGATCTCATGTCCGACATCCGCAGGACCGTCACCTCCGGGTTCTTCCGGGCCCAGGTGGGCGTCCCCCAGCAGCAGCGCCGGATCCCGGCGGGGATTCAGCGCCTCAATTACTCCGGTCCTTCCGGCCAGCCGGCGGGGCCGGCAGCCGCCGCCGGAGCCCCGGCGGGTGGGGCCGTCGGGGGCGGGGGCGGTGCCGGACCCGGGGGGGGCGTGGACGAGATGGGGATGGCGGCATCGGCGGCCAGGGACCCGGGCGTTCCCCAGGCCGCCGGGGGCGGGCCAGACCCCCGTCAGCTTCTCACCAACCGGGGGGAGTCCCCAAAGCAGACTCCGGTGACGGCCACCGACGAACCCGGTCGGAACGATCCCTGCCCGTGCGGCAGTGGAAAGAAATACAAGAAGTGCTGCGGTAGGAACGCATAGGAGCCTGTCCGTGTGACGCGGTTCGCCCCATTACTCGGACAGGCTCCTGGCTCCCTTTGCCCATCGGGGCCCGGCCCCGGGGAGGGTTGACGGGACGCATGGCGGGCCCTCCGGGAAATGGACCCGCCCCCGAGACACGAACATACTCCTTCATGTCCCGATCAAAAGAAACGCCCCTGCACCTGCCCATCCATGCCTGGTCTCCCCAGGATCGTCCCCGGGAGCGCCTCCGGGCCCTGGGCCCCGCCGGCCTCTCCAACCGGGAGCTTCTGGCCATCCTCATCGGCAGTGGAGGGGCAGGGGAGTCAGCCCTGGATGTGGCGGATCGGGTCCTTTCAGCCCATCCGTCTCTCCGGAGGCTGGCCTCCCTTCCCTCCGGGGCCCTGGAGGCCGAGGCGGGTATCGGAAGAGCCACCGCTGCCCGCATCCAGGCGGCCCTGGAATTGGGCCGGAGGGTGGCCACAGAGCCGTCGGAGCGAAATGGCAGGATCCGGGGTCCAGGAGATGTCTTTGCACGCATGGGTCCCCTTCTCAGGGACCTCCAGCAGGAGGAGTTCCATGCCCTTCTGTTGAACACGCAGCACCGGGTGATCCGAGACGTGCTGGTGACCAGGGGAATCCTGGACGCCTCCCTGATCCACCCCAGGGAGGTCTTCCGCATGGCCATCGTGGAGAGTGCCGCCGGTGTGATACTGGTCCACAACCACCCTTCCGGGGATCCCACCCCAAGCCGGGAGGACCGGGCCGTGACCCGGCAGTTGGACGCCGCCGGCACAGCCGTCGGCATTCCCGTCCTGGATCACATCATCGTGGGCGGCGACAGTTACGTTTCGCTGGGGGAGGAGGGTGGGGGCGTACGGAAGCCCCCCGGCTGACGGCGCCCCCCCGAGTCAGAAACCCGGCACCCCCCCCGAGTCAGAAACCCTACGCCCCCCCCGAGCCAGCAACCCGGCGCGCCCCTCGGACTCAGCAACCCGGCGGCCTTCGGACTCAGAAGCCCGGGGCCCCCGGACGGAACAGGCTTCCCGCCGGAAGAGCGGTGGCCGGACAGCTCGGAGCCTGCAAACCACACGCAGGGGTCCATACGGAGGCCGTTCCCGTGGCGGTCCCGGAGGAGGCTTGGACCTGCCCCTCCCAATCGCATCCGCATTGGGCCTCCACAGTGGCCGAAGTATTGGTCGAGCTCACGATCGGGAAGCACTCGAGATTATCGCTTGCCCAGGTGAAGGAGGCTCCGGGAACGAGATTCCCCAGCCCGTCGTAGGCCCGGGCCGTGAACTCCTTCGGAAGGTATGCTTCCGATGATGCGGATTCCTGGAATTCCCATTCGGAGGGCAAAACCCGCACAGACTGTACGTTCTGATTCACGGAGAGGGCGGCGCTTCCGGTGACTCCTCGGATGGTGGCCAGGATCTCGGCGCTGCCCTCCGCCACGCTTCTCGCATATGCCGTGTCGGCCGTGAGTCCCGGGCCTTCCACCGTAGCCACCCCATCGTTGGAGCTCTCCCACGTGAAGTCGGTGAGGGGGAGGAGCTTCGTGGGCTCACCAGCTTCGTCCAGGCCGTAGGCTCTGGCGATGAATCGCGCTTCCTGCCCCAGGGACCGGAAGATGAAGGGCGTCGGGCTGACCGTCACCAGGGCCACCTCGGGAAGCACCTCCAGGCTGGCGTATCCCGTGTTTCCCGGGGTGGGGATGGGCAGGGCCGGCCCCCCTGATTGCCCAGTCGAGGACAGGCTCTGAGACGGTCCCAGGGCTTCGGACACGGCCTCGGCGGCGATGGTGGCGATCCCCGGCGCTGTCCCGGTCACCAGTCCCGTGGGATCCACGGCGACGATCTCCGGGTCCGGCGAGCTCCATGAAAAGGCCATACCGTCGATGGGATTCCCATTCGCGTCCAGGGCCATGGCCTCGAACCGGAGGCTCTCTCCGATGAAAACTGCGTCCTCTTCCGGGAGGACGTCCACCGCTGCCACCACCTGGCGAATCACCACTTCCGCATTGGCCGATACGCCGGGGTCCAGGCTTGATGCGGCGCTGACCGTTGTCGTTCCCCTCCCGATGGCGCGGAAGCTCCCGGCTCCCAGGTGCTCGAGAATTTCCGGATCCGCCGTGGCCCAGGCCACTTCGTCGCCGGGAACCGGGTTTCCCCTCGGGTCCAGTACGGTGGCCTGGAAGGAAACCTCCTGACCCAGGGCGTCCAGCGTGGCCCCGGAAGGATCCAGGGAAACCGACGCGGGGGCGGGAAGCACGGTCAGGCTGGCGGTGTCCGCCGCGGTCCCGGCCGTAGCGACGATCCGGGCCGTACCCGGCAGCAACCCCTGAACAAGGCCGGAGCCCGAAACCGTCGCCACGCCGGCGTCCAGTGATTTCCAGAAGACCACTGGGGGGTCCTGGGGGGTGGAGGTGGCGACGTCCGCCTGAAGGGGCAGGGCTTCCCCCTCCCTGAGAGTCGAGGATGGGGTCTGTATCGTGATTCCCGTGACCCCCAGGTTTGCCAGAGGACCCTTGACCAGAGAGATATTCCGGACCTCGGTCCTGGAGCCCACCCTCAGGGTGGTGGGCTCCGTCCTGCCGCTCCACTCCACCACTTCCGAGCCCGAGACGAGGCTCATGAGCTCCACGGAGAGGGTCACTACGATGGTGGCCCCCATCGGGACGGGAAGGGAGAAGTCCAGCTCCCATTCCTGCGCCCCCGGGTCCACCTCGAAGGTGGAGCCTCCCAGGACATTGCCGCCGGGAACCTCCCGGGCTTCGATCCGGATGAGGTCGATGGGTCGATCCTGGTCCGAAACCGGTTCCGGCAGAAGCTCCGGCGCCAGGGAGATCCGGAGGCTGGATTCCCCGGTGACCCCGGCCGGGTCACCCCCGTCGGTGCAAGTCCCGAGAAGGACCGTTCCCAGGAGAACCAGGGTTGCCCTGAGTGCTGATACCCTGAGGACGCACACACGCTCATTCATGACGAGGCCGTTTCTGCTGAGATGGACTGGTTGCCCCTGGGCTTGCCCGAATCCTCCTGAGGATGACAGTCCAATTTGCGTCACCCTTGCCCTTCTTCGCAAAGGTCTTTTCCCACCCGGGACCCGCGGTGGAAGGCCGGAGGCGACCTTCCCATCGTCGCCGGCGGTGGCTCCAGCCGGAATGTGCGGTGTAGGAGTAGACCGTCGAGGGATCGACCGCAGGATCCATGCTTCAGATCCCCAATCGGGCAGGGCCGGGTTCATCCCTGCAAGAGCTCCGGCCCTCCGTTAGATTTCCGTCACTATGGCAACAGAGATCACCCGACCCGCTACCAGACCCGGATCCGCCGTGACCATCCGGGATCTGCCCCGGCCCCTGGCCCGGGCCATGGAGCGGTACGCCGAACGTCTGGACGTGGACCGGGTGAGAGAGGCCTACCGGATGGCGGCCGAGGCACATGCCGGCCAGAAGCGGGCCTCCGGAGAAGACTACGTGACCCACGTGGTGGAGGTGGCCACCCTGCTGGCCCAGTTCAAGCTGGACACCTCCTCCCTGGTGGCGGCCCTGGTTCACGACGTGGTGGAGGACACCGCCGTCAATCTCACGGAGATCGAGGAACGGTTCGGCTTCGAGGTCGGGCAGATCGTGGACGGGGTGACCAAGATCGGCCGGGTGGAGTTCAAGTCCCACACCGAACAGCAGGTGGAGAACTACCGGAAGCTTCTCCTCTCCATGGCCCAGGACGCCAGGGTCATCCTCATCAAGCTGGCGGATCGCTTGCACAACATGCGAACCCTGGAGCACCTGCGGCCCGAGAAGCGCCGGCGAATCGCCCTGGAGACCCGGGAGATCTACGCTCCACTGGCCCATCGTCTGGGGATGGCGGCCCTGAAGTGGGAGCTGGAGGATCTGGCCTTCAAGTTCCTGGAGCCGGAGCCCTACGAGACCCTGGTGAAGGAGATCCAACAGAGCCGAAGGGAGCGGGAGCGGCACATCCTGGAAATGCAGCGTCCCCTCATCGAGGAGTTGAAGAAGGCAGGCATCCCTGCCAAGGTCACGGGGCGGCCCAAGCACCTCTGGTCCATCTACAAGAAGATGCAGATCCGGAGGAAGCCTTTCGACGAGATCTACGACCTCATGGCCATGAGGGTCATCACCGATACGCTCCCCAACTGTTATCATGCCCTGGGTGTCATCCACGCCCGCTGGACTCCCATCGCTGAGCGGTTCCACGACTACGTGGCCACTCCAAAGTCCAACATGTACCGCTCCCTCCACACCACGGTGGTCGGCTCCAGCGGCCGACGGTACGAAATCCAGATCCGCACTGAAGAGATGCACCGGACAGCGGAGTATGGAATCGCCGCCCACTGGCGCTACAAGGAAACTGCGCAGGGTCAGCCCCGGGGCGGGGATGAAGTGGACGAGGCTCTCAACTGGTTTCGCCAGGTTCTCGAATGGCAGCAGGACGCCAGCGAACCCGAGGAATTCATGGAATTCCTCCGCATGGACCTCTTCCAGGGAGAGATCTTCGTCTTCACCCCCAAAGGGGACGTGAAGCAGCTCCCCACCGGGGCCACCCCTATCGACTTCGCCTTCGCCGTCCATACCGAGGTGGGGCTCCACTGCACCGGGGCCAGGGTGAACGGGCGCATCGCGCCCCTGTCACGAAAACTGAAGAATGGGGACACGGTGGAGGTCATGACCTCCACCAGGCAGCAACCCAGCCGGGATTGGTTGGCCTTCGTGAAGACATCCCGGGCCCGACAGCGGATCCGCCAGTGGATCCGGAAGGAAGAGTTCCAGTCCGCCGTGGCCCTGGGCAGGGAGATCCTGGACAAATCGGTGAAGAAAGCCAGGCGGGATCGTCCGGGGGAGGACCGGTTGAAGGAGGCCGGCAGGGAGCTGAACTTCGAGGACGGAGAGCACCTCCTGGAGGCCCTGGGCAGGGGGGACATCGGACCCACCGCCGTCATGAAGGTCCTCTTTCCGGATCACGACCCGGAGAAGACTCCGGAGCGGGCCCCTTCCACCCTCCAGAAGATCAGCGCCGTTCTCACCCGGTCCGCCCGAGGAGTCCGGATCCAGGGGATGGACAATCTCATGGTCCGCTACTCCCAGTGCTGTCAGCCCGTACCCGGAGACAAGGTGGTGGGCTACATCACACGTGGACGGGGAGTCTCCATCCATCGGGTGGACTGTCCCAACGTGCTTCAGCTCTCTCAGGACCCTGAGCGGCGGGTGGAGATCGAGTGGAGCGCCGAGAAGGGGGAGCGCTTCTACGTGAAGGTCAACATGCACGGCACGGACCGCAGGGGACTCCTTTCAGACGTGGCCAGAGCCATCAGCGACACCGGGACAGACATACAGCACGCCGACATGAAGTCCACAAACGGAGGCATGGACGCCGAATTCGTGGTGGAGGTGAAGGATCTGAGCCACCTGAACCGGGTGGTGAAAGCGGTTCGAAAGGTGAAGGGGGTTCTGGACGTGGTACGGCGGGAACATTTCGATCAAAAGGATCTCAAGGGGTGAGGATTGCCGTCTTCATCAGCCCCGGCGGACTCGGGATGGTCGCCGCTGAAATCACCGTGTTCCCGGCGGAGGGGACGGCGTGAGCCAGTTCCTGCTGGACTCACCGCATGAGCCGAGAGGGGACCAACCCCGGGCCATCACCGAGCTCACGGAAGGGCTGGCCCGGGGGGACCGCTTCCAGACCCTCCTGGGGGCCACCGGCACGGGGAAGACCTTCACCATGGGCCACGTCATCGCCAACCACGGTCGACCGACGCTGGTCATGAGCCACAACAAGACGCTGGCGGCTCAGCTCTACGGGGAGCTGAAGGCTCTCTTTCCCAAGAACGCCGTGGAGTACTTCGTCTCCTACTACGACTACTACCAACCTGAAGCCTACGTCCCGGCCACGGACACCTACATCGAGAAGGACGCTTCCATCAACGAGGACATCGAGCGCCTGCGCCTCAGGGCGACCTCGGCCCTCATGGAGCGGGAAGACGTGGTCATCGTGGCATCGGTCTCGAGCATCTACGGCCTGGGGAATCCCCGTGACTACCGGGAGCTCATGGTCCACCTGAAGGTGGGGGAGGAGAGGGGCCGCCGGGAGATCCTCAAAGCCCTGGTGGCCATCCAATACGCCAGAAACGACTACCTCTTCGAGCGGGGGACCTTCCGGGTTCGCGGGGACACCATCGAGATCTTCCCGGCTTACGACGAGCAGGGGGTGAGGGTGGAGCTCTGGGGCGACGAAGTGGAGCGCATCACACGCTTCGATCCTCTCACCGGAGAGATCATCGCCACCCTGGATCGGACGGCAATCTACCCTGCCAGCCACTATGTCACACGCCGCTCCACCATCGAGGAGATGGTACCGGCCATCCGGGAGGAGCTCAAGGCCCAGGTGGCCCTGTTCCAGGAGGAAGGGAAGCTCCTGGAGGCCCAGCGCATCGAGCAGCGGACCAACTTCGACATCGAGATGATGCTCGAGTTGGGGACCTGCCCCGGGATCGAGAATTACTCCCGCTACACCAGCGGCCGAAATCCGGGGGAGCGGCCCGCCTGTCTCCTGGATTACTTTCCCCATGACTTCCTCCTGATGGTGGACGAGAGCCACGTCTCCATCCCCCAGATCAACGGGATGTACCGGGGAGATCGGAGCCGGAAGCAGGTCCTGGTGGAGCATGGATTCAGACTCCCCAGCGCCCTGGACAACCGTCCCCTGAAGTTCGAGGAGTGGGAGAGCGTGTTGAACCAGGCCGTTTTCGTCAGCGCCACCCCCTCGCAGTGGGAGTTGGAGAGGTCCGGCGGCGTGGTGGTGGAGCAGATCATCAGGCCCACGGGATTGGTGGATCCCCGGGTGGATATCCGGCCTGTGAAGGGGCAGGTGGACGACCTCCTGGCCGAGATCAGGGAACGGGAAAAGCGGGGAGAGCGTGTTCTGGTGACCACACTCACCAAGCGTATGGCCGAGGATTTGTCGGAGTACATGGCCAGCGTGGGGGTCCGGGTCCGGTACATGCATTCCGAGGTGGACACCATCGAGCGCATGGACATCCTGCGCATGCTCCGCCTGGGCAAGATCGACGTTCTGGTGGGCATCAACCTTCTCCGGGAAGGCCTGGACCTGCCGGAAGTGTCCCTTGTGGCCATTCTGGATGCCGACAAAGAGGGTTTTCTTCGAGATGCCCGGTCCCTGATCCAGACCATCGGCCGGGCCGCCCGGAACGTGGGGGGGCAGGCCATCATGTACGCCGACCGCATCACCCGGTCCATGAGGATCTGTCTGGACGAGACGAACCGAAGGCGGGAGATTCAACTCGAGTACAACCGGGCGCACGGCATCACCCCCCAGACCATCCGGAAGTCCGTGGAGGAGATCCAGTTCACCACCCGGGTGGCCGATGCCCGGATGGTGCCCCTGGCGGTGAAGGAGGAGACTCCCACCTACCTGGAGGAGGTGGACCGGGAGGCCTATGTGAAGATCCTGGAAGAGGAGATGCGGCAGGCGGCAGGGGCCCTGGATTTCGAACGGGCAGCCCTGCTGCGTGACCAACTCTTCGAGCTCAAGGCTGCCGGGGACGAGGCCAAGGGGAGGGCCAAAAAGAGCCGTCGGTCCCTGGCCGAGGAGCTTCGGGCCGCCGGGGAAGGAGAGAGGGATCCCTCATGATCCTTACGGAAGGTGAGCTGGTCCGCTGGGGGAACCGCATCGGCAAGCAGGTCCATGGCCCCCTCTTCCTCGGCCTTCGGGGAGCCCTGGGAGCGGGAAAATCCGTCCTGGCGAGGGCTATCGCCCGGGGAGCCGGAGTGGAGGGCCCCATCCCGTCCCCCACCTTCAATCTCCTCTTCCGTTATGACACGCCACGAGGGCTTCCCCTGGTCCACATGGATCTCTACCGCATCGAAGAGGCCGGAGAGATCTGGGAGTTGGGATGGGAGGAAATGGGAGCTTCGGGAGAACTGATTCTGGTGGAGTGGCCGGATCGGGCCGGAGAGCTTCTGCCCCATGATCGATGGGAGATCCATCTGGTAATTCCTGGCAAGGGATCTCTCCTGAGGGAAGTGTCGGTGTCTCGCTTCGGGGATCCCCCGCACCTTCCCGGGTTCCCCGTACAGATTCAGAGCCCGGGGATGGAGGTTTGATGGACTTCGCAGCACGGGGGAGCCGGAGGTCGGGACGGCAGGTGAGGCAGGCCTCGGGGGGCCTGATCCTGGCCCTGGACACCGCCTCCCGGGAAGGGTCGGCGGCCATCGGTGCCCCTCTGAGGGGGAAGGGGAGCCGGGTGGAGGTGCTGGCCCGGACGAATCTCCAGGCGAAAGAGGAGCATGCGGCCCTCCTGATCCCCAGGATCCGGAGGATCATGGAAGATGTGGGAGCCCAGATGAAGGACTTCGCCGGTATCGTGGTGGGGGCCGGCCCCGGATCCTTCACCGGTGTCCGGGTCGGGGCTGCTACCGCCAAGGGACTGGCCCGTGCCCTGGATCTTCCACTCTGGGCTTTCTCCTCCCTGGCCGCGGCCGCCGCCGAGGATGGCTCGGGACGGGTCTCGGGGGAGCGACTGACTCTTTCCCCTCCCGGGTCCGACGGCGTGCTGATCTCGGATTTCGACACTCTTCGGCCGCGGTGCGTGCTCTTCGATGCCCGAGGGAACCGGGTCTACGCCGGAGCCTACCGTCTGGGCCATGAGGGCTTCGAGACCCTTCTGGAGCCCCGGGCCGCGGATCTCTTGGAGATCCTGGGAGGCCTCATTCCCACTGGCGCGGTCCTCATGGGAGACGGAGCTCTGGCGCACAGAGCCGTTCTGGAAGCCGCCGGCCATCCTGTACTTCCGCCGCCCTTCGGGCGGCCCACGGCGGATGGCCTCATCCGCCTCCTCTCCCTTGCCCCCGACACCCCGCCCCTGGAAGACCCTGGCCGGTGGGAGCCGGAGTACCTCCGGGCATCCGGAGCCGAGCGCATGCGAACAGTTGAACGGAAGGCCGACTCCTGATGGCCACCGCCGAAGATCGCCTGGGGATGATCCCCGAGGGGGAAGGAAGCTCATACACCACTTTCATGGTGAGCCCTGCCGGCCTGGAGGATGTGGAGGACGTGGCTGCCATCGAGGTCGTGGCCTTCTCCAATCCATGGAATGCCCAGACCTTCCGTTCCCTGATCAGACGGAACCGGGCACAGATCCTGGTGGCCGAGGGCGATTCCGGAGAGATCCTCGGATACGCCGTGGCCTGGTGGGTCCAGGATCAGGCGGAGCTGGCCAATCTGGCGGTGAAGGAGGAACACCGGGGCCGCGGCATCGGTTCCGCTCTGCTGGACAGGGTTTTGGAGGATCTCGGGGAACGTGGGGTGGATAGCCTCTTTCTGGAGGTCCGGGTGTCCAATGATGGGGCCCTGGCACTCTACCGGTCCCGGGGCTTCGTCCAGGTCGCCCTCCGGAAAGACTACTACCGAAGTCCCCGGGAGGACGCCCGGATTCTATTGAAGGAGTTGAGGGTCCGGAAACATTTGTAGTCAACCCGGGAAAATTCGTTGACCCCGTCTCACCGCCCGGGTATCTTCGAAAGTATGACGAGCGTGTCTAAGCGCCTGTCCCATCTGGAAAAGGAACACATCATGCTCCGGTCGATGGCCGTCCTTCTGGCCCTCATGATTCTTCCAGGTTTCGCTTCTGCCCAGGAACAGCCCGTGGTTCCGCAGGGGACCCATGAGGTGGTCAAGGGAGAAACCCTCTGGGCTCTGGCAGAGCGATATCTGGGAGACCCCTTCAGGTGGCCTCTGATTTTCGAGGCCAACCGGGACCGCATCGAGGACCCCCATTGGATCTACCCCCACCAGATGTTCGTCATTCCGGGACTGGAGGGAGAGCCGACTCGGATCCGGGACGTGGCGGTGGTGACCCGGGGACAGGAGCCCACGGAGGGCCGACCGGCGGTAGAGGGGGATCTCCCGCCCTGTCCCGGCCCCTCGGGGCGCACCGTCTTCTACGAAGAAGGGCAGGGGGATCGGGGATGTCGCATGGAGATTCCCGACCGAGAGGCTCGGACCGCCTTCTACAGCGATCCCTCGGAAGCCACAGCAGGGGTGACGGGCGCCACCCGGTATCGTCTCCACGCCGTTCCCCGGAGCCTGGTCTATTCCACGCCCTGGTTGGAGAAGTTGGAGGAAGAGATCCCCTCCGTGGGGAGGGTGGCATCCCTGGCCGCAGTGGACCCGGACCGTACGCCAAGGGACCGTGCGACCGTTTTCGAGAAGCTTCACATCGATCTCCAGGACGGGGTGACCCTCGGGGTCGGAGACCTTCTTCAATCGTTCTCTGTGGGCAGGAGTCACGAAGAGCTCGGCCGGGTGGTCCGGCCCACGGGGATTCTGGTGGTGACGTCCGTGGAGGAGGCCGGCGTGGTGGCTTCCATCAGCGCGGAGTTCGACCGCGTTCAGGTGGGTCAGGCCGTACGACGGGTCCCCGCCTTCGACCTGGAGGCCGGGGTGGAAGCCGTGGGTGTGGAGAGCGACCTTACGGCCGACATCCTGGGGTTCAACCTGGATGGACCTTTGCAGGGTTTCGGGTCCGTAGCCTTTCTGGACGTGGGCGAAGCGGAGGGAATCCGGATGGGGGACGAGTTCCTGGCCTATGTGAACCGGGGGGACGGATGGTCCGGCCAGGAAGCCGCCCGGCTCCAGGTGGTCCTGGTGAATGGAGGGACGTCGTCGGCCCGGGTCGTCGAAGTGGCGGAGCCTGTCCTGGGGACGGGAACCCGGGTCCACCTGGTGAGGAAGATGCAGTAGAGCTCTGCCCTGGCAGACGGGGGTGCTCCGATCCGCTCCGTCCGACCCATTTCGCCACAAATCCGACGGGCTCCGGTCCCTTCAGGGGCCGGAGCCATTCCTTTATCTTTCGGCCGTCTGTGCGACATCTTCCGGGAACCTCTCCTGGAACAGTCCATGCAGCGGTTCTGACCCCGGAGTGCTATGAGCAACGCGTCACGTAAGATCCTGGTGACCGGCGGGGCCGGTTTCATCGGAAGCCATGTGGCCGAGGCCTACCTGGCTCGTGGGGACCAGGTCTGGGTGTTGGACAACCTGTCCACCGGAAGGCGGGAGAACGTTCCCGAGGGGGTCAGCTTCGTGGAGATGGATGTCCGGGACGGGGACGTCCGGCATCTCTTCCGGGAGGTGCCCTTCGACGTGGTGAATCACCATGCCGCCCAGATCGACGTTCGGATCTCGGTGAGGGACCCCGGCTACGACGCCCAGGTGAACCTCCTGGGCCTCCTGAATCTCCTGGAAGGATCCCGGGAAGTGGAGACGAAGCGTTTCATCTTCGTGTCCAGCGGCGGCGTGATCTACGGAGAGCCGGAGCTCCGGCCCACTCCGGAAGCGTCCCCGAAGCTACCTCTTTCCCCTTACGGCATCACGAAGTACGGCGGGGAGCTATATCTGAACTACTACCGAAAAGTCCACGGCATGGAGTATGTAGCTCTCCGTTACGGAAATGTCTTCGGGCCTCGGCAGGACCCCCACGGTGAGGCCGGAGTGGTGGCCATCTTCTCCAACCGGCTTCTGGCTGGAATGCCCCTCACCATCTTCGGAGACGGAGAGCAGACGCGGGATTACGTCTACGTGAGGGACGTCGTGGGAGCCAATATGTTGGCTTCCTGCCTGGATCTTTCAGGGGCCGGGCCGGAGTTGGACGACGTGGCCTTCAACGTGGGAACGGGGCGAGGGACCAGCGTCAACCGCCTGGCGGACATCCTGGAAGAAGTTTCCGGAGCCAGGCCGGGTCGGGAGTACGCCGCGGAGCGACCCGGAGAGCTTCGGCACAGCACCCTGGACCCGGGGCTTCTCCGGAAGCGGGGATGGTCCCCTCAGTGGACCCTGGAGGACAGCCTCCGGGAGACCTTTGAATCCATCAAACAGGAGACGGGGAGCACCCGATGAGGAGCCTCCTCCCTGCAGCCCTCGGGGCTGCCACTCTGGCCCTGACCCCCGCCGCCTCCCTGGCGGCTGAGGTACACGCAACGCTTCTGGCGATCCAGATCCGGACCCCGAAGACGGTCTGGGAGATGGTCACAGGGGGAACCTTTCCCACCAAGGTGATCCTCCTGGTGCTGGCGTCCTTCTCCCTTCTGAGCTGGTGGCTCATCTTCTGGAAATGGCGGCGGTTCAGGGAGGTCCGGGTCCTGGGCGACCGTTTTCTGGAGGTCATGGAAAGGTCCGAGACCCTGGAGGATGCGTACAAGGCTACGCTCTCGCTTCCCGAGTCTCCCTACCGGAGAGTGTTCAAGCAGGGAGTCAACTTCTTCAGCGAGCTCCGCCCCGGTGCCCTCCGTGCCGACGCGGCCAAAGGCCAGGGGCTCAGCCTGACCCAGTTGGAGGCCTTGCGCCTGGTTCTGGAGAAGGAGGAGGACGAAGAGCGGGACGAGCTTGCCCAGGGCCTGAATTCCCTGGCCATCATCGGCTCCGTGTCTCCCCTCCTTGGGCTCATGGGGACGGTCATCGGCATCATGAACGCCTTTCTTGGAATCACCGCCACCGGTAGCACCAATATCGGGGCGGTGGCCCCGGGGGTGGCCGAGTCCCTCATCACCACGGTGGCGGGACTGGCTGTAGCCATCCCCGCCGTCATCGCATACAACCACTTCGTATCCCGTCTGAACCTGGTGACGGGGGAGATGGACGGGTTCAGCAGTGAGTTCATCGGAACGCTGGCCCGGGAAGGGAAGGTATAAGGGATGAGGAGTGGTAGATTCCCCGGGCTGAGAGCGGCCAGGGGATCCTTCAGGGGACGGAGGCAGGGGCTATGAACCGCCGGGGCAGAAAGCGCCGGGAAGATCACGTGGTGAAGGCGGACATCAACATCACCTCCCTGGTGGACGTGGCCTTCACTCTTCTGGTCATCTTCATCATCATCGCCCCGGCCCTCCAGGGCGGAGTCGAGGTGGAGGTCCCTGAAGCCGAGGTCAGGCCCCTCACCGCCGACGAAGACGCCTTCTATGTGACGGTGGACCGGGAGAACCGGGTCTACCTGGCCGGCACCGAGGTCCCCCTGGAGTCCATCGAAGGGTCCCTGCCCCAGCTCATGCGGGCCGCCGGGACCCAGATGGTCTACATCCAGGCCGACTCCCTGGCGGACTACGGTCCGGTTCTCCGGGTCATCGCCACAGTGGCCAGCACCGAGGGCATCACGTTCGGCCTGGTGGGGGAACCCCTCCGGAACCGGAACTGATGGGGTAGATCAGGAAGAATGGGGGACGTGCCAGAGCCATGAGGTATCGGGATGCACCGGGAAAGAAGTCCCTGCTGGCCTCTGCCGCCATCCATGTGGTGGCCCTGGTCCTGGCCTGGTATGCCCAGGCCTCGGCTCCGGATGTCGAGGACTTCGTGACCTACCAGATCGACATCGTCTCCCCTCCGCCGACCCAGATGGCCGAAACCCCGGCCCCGCTCCAGGAGGAAGAGCTGGTGGTGGAGGCTCCGGACCCCATCCCGCCCCCCGAAGAGCCGGAGCCGGATCCTGTGGTGGAGGAAACGCCGACCCGGGAGGAGTCCAGGCCCGACCCCACACCCACCCCGCCGCTGCCGGATCCGGAGCCGGAGGAGGAAGCCGGTGATCCGGATCCCTCGGAGACGGAGAGCGGAGAGGACATCAATGTCCGCATGGAGGGGCTCCGGCGGGATTATCCGGCCTATTACGAGAACATCATCCGGCAGATGAACCGATGCATGCGCTTCAACGGCCCCGGGGGCCTGAAGACATCCGTCTACTTCGAAATCGACCGGGACGGGAACGTGAATCCGCGCCGCGTGGAGTTCGTTTCACGGTCCGGGAACGCCGGGTTCGACTTCGCCGTCATGGAGGCCGTGGAGTGCGCTGGAAGTGGTCGGTTGGGGGCTTTGCCTCCGGAGCTGGGGTTGGACCGTTTTCCCATCATCTTCGAGGTGACCTCCAGTCGAAGGGCTCCGGAAGAGGCGCTTCCCATGCATCCCTGGCTCCCGTGATGGCGTCTAACCCTGGAAGGCCGGGCCCTCTCGAAAGATCCTGGCCGCCGGCCCGACGCCGGCTCGTCCCACTCAACCTTCGGAAGGTTTGCATGAGGCAAGCGATTCTCACCCGGATCTCGATGGCCCTTCTGGTTCTTTGCACCTTCCCGGGTCCTCCCGGGGCCCTGGGCCAGGAAGTCCGGGACACCTTTCCCGGGGTCCGTCTGGGCCTCATCTACGAGTCGGGTTTCGAGCCTGCGCTGGCCATCAAGCCCTTCACCAGCCGATTCGGAGGGGGTGGGGCCGAGTCCCGGGTGGAAGCCATCATTGCCCGGGACCTCCGGTACTCGGACCGGTTCTCCATCATGGACTCCATTCCCTCGGCTCTGGTGGGGGAAGGAGTGGACTACAACCTCTGGGACCAGATCGGGGCCACCTGGCTCCTGACGGGCCAGGTGGAGGGATTGGGAGAGGGTCTTGTTCTGGTTCTCTCTCTCCACGACGTGGTCTATGCCGAAGTCCGGGAGCAGGGTCGCTTTCCGCTTCCGGACCCCGCCGCCGGTGATTTCCGCATGGCGGTCCACAGGATCAGCGACCAGATCGTGGAATGGGTCTTCGGGGAACCCGGGATGGCAGCGTCCCGCATCGCCTTCTCCATGACCGGGGCTTCCGGATTCCAGGAGCTCTGGACCATCGATGCAGATGGAGAGAACCTGAGGCGGATCACGAGCCACGAGGCCATCAGCATGTCCCCGGCCTGGCATCCCAGCGGGGATCGCCTGGCCTACATCTCTTTCCGGGGCGGGGAGGTCAGCAAGGTCTTCGAGTTGGACCTCATGAGAGGCCAGGAGAGGGAGCTGGACCCAGGCCGGCCGGGGCAGCACATCACCCCCGCCTATCATCCCAACGGGAGGGACATCGCCTTCGGCCTCTTCGGCCAGAACCGGACGGGGATCTTCCGCTACGACTGGGAACGGGAATGCTGCCTTACCCACCTTCAGGGGGGAAGATGGGAGGATCTCTCTCCCACCTATTCTCCAGACGGTGGCCGGATCGCCTTCCAATCCAATCGCCTGGGAACGAACATCCCCCAGGTATACGTCATGGACGCCGAAGGCGGGGATGCGGAGCTCATCTCCCCCTACGTCTACGGGACCAGCGGCTATTATACCTCGCCGGATTGGTCTCCCCGGGACAATCAGGTGGCCTTTCACGGCCGTATCGAGCGCTATGGCCGTTTTCAGATCCTGGTGGCGGAGGTGGAGGACCGGGGAGCCCGGATCCTCCAGCTCACCGCCGACGGCGACAACCAGGATCCCAGCTGGGCCCCCGACGGCAGGCACCTGGTCTTCGCCGGTGAGCGGAGCTATGGCTTCGGTCTCTTTGTGGTGGACGCCGCCTCCGGTCGGATCCGGGCTCTGGCCACCGGAATCCGGCCCAGGAATCCCGATTGGTCCCCTCCTCTTTGAGGAGTGTTTTTGATTATCTTTCGTTTTCCTCCCCCTCCGAACCGGTGATATGGGGAGCTCGAGAGAAAAGGATGTAGCCTGCCCCGGAGAAAATTCCTCCGGAAGCATTGCGCGCCGGTGCATTTTTAGATATATGGCATGGGATACGCTCGGTCCCGACCAGGCCGGGATGGGCTGAGAAGCCTGGGCTGGGACGTGCCCGGGCAACCTGCTTGGAACACTTGTTTTTTAACCTGGGAGTTGGGATGAGATACCGCACCTTTGTCGTAACCGCCATGGCCGGCATGCTTCTTCTGGGCGCCTGCGCAAAAGAGCCGCCCCCGCCGCCGGCTCCCACGGGACCCACGGAAGAAGAACTGGCTCAGCGCAGGGCCGATTCCATCGCACGAGTTCGGGCCGAGGAAGAGGCCCGGGCCAGGGCTGAGGCGGAGAGGCGCGCCGAGGAGCTCCGCCGCCGGGCCATCGCCGAGGCGACGGAAGCCCTCGAGATGATGATCCACTTCGACTACGACATGTCGGAGATCAGGCCTGACGCCGAGCGGATCCTCAGGGAGAAGGTGGAAGTCCTCCGGAACAGCCCCCAGGTGCGGCTCCAGATCGAGGGCCACGCCGACGAACGGGGATCCAACGAGTACAACCTGGCTCTGGGGAACCGGAGAGCCCAGGCCGTGGTGGATTTCTTCACCAACTTCGGTCTGGACGCAGATCGGTTCTCCATCATCTCCTATGGTGAGGAGCAGCCCATCGCCACAGGGTCCAACGAGGACGCCTGGGCACGAAACCGGCGGGCGGAGTTCAACATCACCGCCGGCAGAGACAGTATCAATCCGCCAACCCAGCCGTAGACGGATGCTGAATCTTGTCCCATCCCGGTTCCGGGGTTCCGGACGCGAGTCCGGGCCCCGGATCCGCGGGGGCCGGTGGCTCCTCCTGGCCTTTCTCGGCCTTTCTATCTCGGGATGCGCCACCAAACGGGACCTGCGGGATCTTCGTTCCGAGATCCAGGCTCTCGCCGAGCAGCAGCGAGAGGCCCTGAATCAGATCGAGGGGCTGAATCTGGCGGTCCAGGACACCTTGAGAGGGCAATCGGACGCCCTCTTCGAGTCCAGAGGGGAGACCCTGAGACTCCTGCGCCAGATGGAACAGCAGCTCATTACCCTCCGGGAGCTCACGGGGCAGAACCAACGGGCCCTGACCACCCTGAGGGACCTGTTGGAAAGCGGCCGGGCATCGGCCATGCCCCCCACCGTCCGAACGGACCCCCCGGGGCAGGGGCAGGTCCTGGATCCGGACTTCGAGCCGGAGCCCCAGCCTCCACCCTCGGAAGCGGCGGTGGAGACCTACAATGCCGCCGTGCGGGCCTTCAACCGGGGCAACATCGGGTCTGCACGAAGGGCGTTCAACGAATTCCTCCAGCGGTATCCCAACGACCCTCTGGCTCCGGACGCCCACTTCTATCTGGCGGATCTCCTGGTGCAGGAGGACAGGCTGGAGGAGGGAATCTCGGCCTTTCTCCGTATCCCGGAGCTTTATCCCACAGCTGAGAAGGTCCCCGACGCCCTCTACAGAGTGGGGGTCATCTACATGACCATGGAGGAGGACGAGGACGCCCGTCAGTATTTTGAGCGGGTGGTGAGCAGCTATCCCGACTCGGGGGCGGCCATCCTGGCCCAGGAACGTCTGGACGAGATTTCCTGACCAGGCCCAGGGTTGCTCAGACTGTCTGCCCCTGAATCAGATCCACTCCCCCGGAATTTTGAAGATCCATGCGGTGTCCCCAATGCGACAGCACGGAGAATCGGGTGGTGGACACCCGGACCAGCCGTGGCGGAAGGGCCGTCCGGCGACGGAGGGAGTGCCTGGGTTGCGGGGAGCGCTTCACCACATACGAGTATGTGGAGGCTCGACCCATCCAGGTGCTGAAGCGGGACGGAAGCGCCGAGGAGTTCGACCGGGAAAAGCTTGGCCGAAGCTTGAGGATCGCCTGTGCGAAGCGGCCCGTATCCCCCTCCGACGTGGAGGCCCTGGTGGAGGAGATCGAGGATGAGCTCTCCAGGAATGCCGGAGTGGAGGTGGCCAGCGCCCATATCGGAGAGCTGGTCATGGAGCGTCTGAAGCCCCTGGACCGAGTGGCCTACGTCCGCTTCGCGTCCGTCTACCGGAACTTCCAGGACATCGATGAGTTCCAAGACTTTGTGGACGACTTGCATACCCGGCAGAAGCTCGAGGCCGAGGCCCGGGAGCAGGCTGATCTGGGACTCTGAGTTGAAGCGAGGTATGACAGGGGATCTGGGGGAACGGAACGCAGGTCGTGGGGAGGGACGCCGTGGTTGACCCGGGAGACCTGTCCAGGCGCCGGGGGGAGATGCCCTTCCTGGACCACCTGGAAGAGCTCCGCTGGCGGATTCTGTGGAGCCTTCTGGCCATCACTGTGGGGACGGTGGCCGGGTTCCTCCTCATCCGATATCTCAATGTGTTGGAGCTCCTGATCAAACCCATCCGGGACGCTCTCCCCGACGATCCGGATTTCCGCCTCATCTACCTCTCACCGGCGGACCCATTCTTCATCACCCTGAAGCTCAGCGTGGTGGTGGGAATCATCCTGGCCTTCCCCATCGTGGTCTACCATGTCTGGTCCTTCCTGTCCCCGGCTCTGGAGAAACACGAAAAGAGGGCTATCATTCCGGCTCTCTACCTCGGGTTCATTCTCTTCTGCGCCGGCGTGGCCCTGGCCTATTTCATTGCCCTTCCCGTCAGCATCGTCTTCTTCCGGACCTTCGAGGGCGGCCTCATGCGGGCCGAATACGAGATCGGGAAGACGCTGAACCTTGTCACCAGGATACTCCTGGGCTTCGGCGTCATCTTCGAGCTGCCGGTGGTCATCATGATCCTGTCGGCCCTGGGGCTGGTGACGCCGGAATTCCTGAAGTCCAAGCGGCGCCACGCAATCGTGGCCATCACCGTGGCCGCCTCCTTCCTCACGCCAGGCGATGTCGTCACCCTCACCGTCATGCTGATGGTGCCCCTCTTCTTCCTCTACGAGTTCAGCATCTATCTCTCCAAGTTGATCTGGAGAGGGAAGCGTGTCAGGGAGAAGAGGGAGAAGGAGGAAGAGGAACGTCGGTGGGGCAGGGAACCCGACGGGGGAGGTCCTCCCCCCGGGAGTGGCGCCGGAGAAGGGCTCGATGGCGGCGCCCCGCCTCCCCCGCCCCCTCCGGATTCGGTGACGGGAGGGCCGTCCATCAGGCCACCGGAGGCCACCCCTCCGAGACGGGAAGAGAAGACCTCGGAGGATCCTGAACCCGAGAAGGGCGAATGAACCCCGGGGCTCTTCTGACGAGAGGCCCCCTGGCCCTCCTTCTGGGTCTGGCCCTGACGTCCGTACCAGGTCCCGGGCCGATTCCGGCCCAGGCTCAGGTTGCGGATCCCCCTCCGCCGGACACGGTGCAGGTGGACTCCACCCGTCTTCGGATCTTCCAACAGCTGGAGGAGCTGGCCAGGCCCCCGGGCATGGATTCCATCTGGTTCATTCCCGACTCCCTCCTCTCGGATTCGGCCCTGGCGGAACGGGACGCCCGGCTGACCGGCCGGCAGCCCCGACAGGGTGCCCCCAGGGCCGCTGCCGGCATGGGAGGACGGGACTCCATCATGACGGCGCTGATGGAGATGGAGGGGTATTCCCTCACGGAGTACGCGTCCCAGGGAGCCGACTTCGGGGCCGGAACCAAGCAACTGGTGCTCCTGGGGACTCCTGAAGCCCAGGCTCGCTTGATCCGGGAGGGGGAAGAGATCACGGCGGACTCGGCCCTGGTCTACAGTGACGAAACGGGGAAGGTGTGGTCCGTCGGAACCCAGGCCGTCTACCAGCCCAAGGAGGGAGATCCGGTAAACAGCGCCCGGATCGTGTTCGACCTGAACCAGACCCGGGGTACGGCCAATCAGGCCCGGACCCGGTACAACGCCGGTGCCGAGTGGATCCTCTATTCCGACTATCTGACGGTGGAGGAGGAGTCGGCCTACGGCCACGAGGTCATGTTCACATCCTGTGAAGAGGAGGAGCCCCACTACCACTTCGCCGCCAAGAACATCAAGATCATCAACGACAACATCCTGGTGGCTCGTCCGGTGAAGCTCTACTTCGCCGACGTTCCCGTGGCCTGGCTCCCCTTCATCGCCCAGAGCACCGAGTCGGGCCGGGCCTCCGGGATCCTGACTCCCACGTTCAGCATCAACGACATCGTCCGGACTTCCAGGCGTTATTCCCGGAGAATTTCCAACCTGGGATTCTACTGGGCCATAAGCGACTACATGGACGCCAGCATGTCCGTGGATTGGTGGAGCGGTGAACACACGGCCCTCACAGGATCCTACAGCTACAACTGGGCCCGGCAGTTCCTCCGGGGGGACGTGAACTTCCGGCAGTTCTGGCGGGAGGAGGGCGGTACGGAGCGGGCTCTGGATGCCAGCGGCAACTGGCAGATGGACGAACGGACCTCTCTCCGCTTCCGGGCACGGTACGCTTCCAGCAACGATTTCGTACGGCGGAACTCATTCGATCCGCAGGAAGTGGTGCAGTCCATCGACTCGGAAGGAGGCCTGAGCCGGAGGTTCAGCTTCGGAAACCTCTCTCTGAGTGCGAACCGCCGGCAGTACCTTTCGGATGACCGGACGGAGATGACGCTGCCCACGGCGAACTTCTCCCTGTCACCCATGACCTTTCTGAAAGCGTCACCTGCCACGGCCCGGTTCTACAACAACATGACCTTCTCCGGCTCCGGCAACTTTCGACGGAGCGTCTCGGATCGGCTGCCCCAGACCGATTCGGCCTTCACCGAATCCAGGGCCGACAAGATCGGCACCACGGCGGGGATGAGCGGGGGCCTGAATCTGGGAAGGCTCACCCTTTCCTCCGGATTCAGCCTTACCGATGACCTGGTAAAGGATGTTCCCATCGGCCTGGACACTATCACCTGGATGGCGGATGATCGGGTGGACCAGGCCAGGACAGCCGTCTCCTGGAACGCCTCCCTCAACTACCAGCAGAATCTCATCGGTTCCACTACCCTGACCCCCAGCTTGAGGGTTTCGGGACAGATGCTCCGTTCAGACACAGATTCTCTGGCCAACGATTTCGTCTCGGCACCGAACCGGGTCACCTTCGGGGCCTCCTTGAAGACGGACGTCTACGGCTTCTTTCCCGGAGTGGGCTCATTTGAGGCCATCCGGCACAAGGTCACCACGGGCTTCGACTTCGACTACGCCCCGGAGGTGAGCCCCACGGAGTTCCAGACCGAGGTTTTCGGGGCCCGTGAGGTGGGGCGGCAGCGGAGTCTCAGGCTGAGCCTGAACCAGACCTTCGAAGCCAAATTGGGGGACAGGGCGGCGGAGGAGCGGGCCGCAGCCATGGACAGCATCCGTGTCGATTCCCTGAGCATGGCCGCGGACTCGCTCCGGATCCTGCGCCGGTCCCTGCCGGACGCGCCGGGGAACACCGAGGCTCTCCGTGTTGACTCCCTCATCATGGAGATCGATTCGCTCCTGGCAGACACCACGGCGGGGCCCGACACCAGCCAGGAGGCCCGGAAGGTGACTCTCCTGGCCCTCCAGACCTCCGCCGTGAGCTATGATTTCGAACGGGCCAGCGAGGAAGGTGCCTGGCTGGAGGGGTTCACCACCACCCAGCTCAACAACAACATTTCCTCGGACTACCTCCGGGGCCTGAACCTGCGCGTCACCCACGACCTCTTCGAAATGCCCACCGGCGGAGACAGTGGGGGAGAGGCATCGGATTCCGGGAGGAGATTCGATCCCCACCTTTCTTCCATGAACCTGGGATTCTCCCTGAACTCCCGCTCCTGGGTCTTTCAGACCCTGGGAGCCCTGTTCCAGAGAGGCGAGGAGGACCCGGACTCGGGATCGACGGTGGAGGTGGGGGAAGAGGGCACTGAGGAGGAACTCTTTCCCGGAGCGGGGACGGATGAATCCCGGATCCTTCCCGGGGGCGGATCCCCGGAGGGGAGGGGGCCCAGGCGCTCGGGGAATGTCGGAGAGTGGCGGGCGAATCTGAGCTACTCTCTTCAGCGACCCCGGGACGAAACCAGGCCATCCAACCAGATGATCTCCTCCACGCTGAGTTTCACCCCTACGGAGAAATGGGACGTGAGTTGGCGAACCTCCTACGACGTGGAGCGGGGAGGATTCAACGATCACATGATCCGCCTCACCCGGGACCTCCATCGTTGGGAGGCCTATTTCGACTTCCGGCAGACCGCCACCGGCAACTGGAGCTTTCGCTTCGAGGTGGCCCTCACGGACAACGATGATCTCCATTTCGACTATCAGCAGCGGAGCATTCAGGAGGAGGGTGGACGCCGGGCCTTCTAGGAGTCGAGGTTCCGATAACACCTCCGCTCGTTGCTCCGGCGGGCTCCCTGGTGATTCGTCGTCACGCTCCTGCTCCCGGCGTTCCTGTCAGCTCTTCCTCGAAGGGTGTCCCCTTGGAAGGACACCTTCTTCAGGCTTTTCCGTGAATCTCCTGAAACCGGAAGGACTTCGGGCGCGGCACAATACATGCCATGAAGCGGTGCGTGAGGATGTCGGACCCGCTTTTCTCATCTGGAGGAAGTCATGAAACGCGCTGGTTTGGGGCTGTCTGCGCTTTTTCTCATTCTTACACTCGGGGCCTGCGACGGCGACGACCTGGTGGTGGTGGATGATGACCGTCCTGCCGCACCCCGGGACCTGTCCGGCTGGTACTATGACCGGGCCGTCTATTTGAGCTGGGAAATCGCTCCGGGGTGGAACCAGGAGCCATTCCGGGTCTATGGGAAGCGCCGCTCGGATCCGGACTACTTCCTCATCGCCGAGGTGACGAATTGCTCCGGCGGCATATGCTCCTACACCGATGTAAATATCAATCCCGACATCACCTACGAGTACTATGTCGCCGCCGTGGGTCAGTCGGGCATGGAGACTCCCTCCGATTGGTCCGTGGAGGTCTATGTGCCCGAGCCCGTGCCCCCGGCTGATCCCGGAGGGGTGGAGGTCGTGGCTCTGGACAACGCCATCTATGTTCGATGGGGCGACAATGCCCGGAACGCTTCGGATTTTTCCTTCTACCGGGTCTATCTCCAGGAGCCTGCCGGCGACCAGGTCTTTCTCCTGGGCGAGACGGACTCCGAGGGCTTTCTGGATCTCCTGGCGGTGAACGGAAACAGCTACGCCTATTTCATCACCTCCGTGGATGACCAGGGGCATGAGAGTTCCGGTAGCGTTGCCGCTGAGGGGACGCCCCGGCCCGATTATCACGGGGAGTGGATCTACGCCTTCGAAGATCGCCCGGAAAGCTCCGGGTTCCGGTTTTCAGAGGACGAGATGAGCTATCCTGTCACCGATGGAACGGATCCAGCACGACATTTTCGTGTGGAGGTGGATGCGGATGGGTGGTGGCTGGTTCCCGGTTCCGGGGTCGAGGTCTATGACGGATACTGGGAAACCACAGCGCTGAAGTGCGGTGTTGGGGCCGACCCGGACTGTGTCTCCCTGGATGTGGCGCCGCTCACCGGATATACGAGCTTGGATATGCCCCTGTATCCCCAGAGCACCTACGTGCTCCGGGTGGTGGGTGACGACGGGCAGCTCCACTACGGCGCCATTCGCGTGGATCTCCTGGGCAGTGATCAGGACGGTGCGGCCATCATGATCTTCGATTGGAGCTATCAGCTCCAGGCCGGAAATCCGAATCTCTCGCCGATAGGAGCCGCCGCAGGGAGGGCCGGTTTCTAGCCTTCCGTGCCATGGCCTCCGCCCGGTTCCGGGCTCCTGCCGGGACCGGGCGTTTCCCCTTTTCTCCCAGCGGTTCCTCGCTTGTGCAGGTCCCCGCCCAGGTTTATCTTCCGGCACCTTTGCTGTATGGGTTTGCTCGAACGTCCGTCCTCGAGAATGAGGGTCTGGACGTTCTTCCTTTCTCCCACCTCTTGAGCGGCTCCGGGCTCGGAAGCCCGGCCCTCGGTGGGGCAGGCTTCTCTGGCTCCGTGCCGGATCGCGGCGAAGGTCCGAAGCGGAGTTCACACCAGGTCCGGTGCGCATCTCATGAAAGTCGAAGCTCTGAAGGAAAAGGCCCGGCGCCACGAGCAGAAGGAAGAGTGGCAGAAGGCGCTCGGCCTCTATCAGGACGTTCTCCGAAAGCACGACGAGGACGAACCGCCGGACATCACCCTCTATAACCGGGTCGGAGACATCCAGATACGGGTGGGTCAGATCGACGGGGCTGTGGAGAGCTACGAAACCGCCATCGATCTCTACATGGAGGCGGAGCTCCCCAACAACGCCATCGCCATCTGCAAGAAGGTGCTGAGGAACCTCCCCGGTCGGAGCGTCTTCTTCCTCCGCATGGGCCAGATTCGGGCGAGCCAGGGCTTCTTGACCGACGCCCGGCAGAACTTCCTGACCTATGCGGAGCAGAAGACCGCAGCCGGTGACATGGACGCGGCCCTTGACGCCCTGGTGGAGTTCGTCTCCCTGGCTCCGGAGGACCTGGAGATCCGCATGGGCCTGGCCTCCCAGCTGGAGTCCCACGATCGGATCGACGAAGCGGTTGAGCAGTATTCCGACGCCTACCGACGGTTCGTTCTCCAGGGCCAGGAGGATGAGGCTGAGGCCATGGCTGCGAAGGTCCGGGAGCTTTCTCCCGAGGCGGTGCTTCCGGACGTCGAGTCCATCCTGGAAGGCGCCGAGGCAGGGAAGGACGAGGAACCGTTCACCCTGGGCAGCAGCCTGGCCGGGATCGAGCTGGACGCACCCTTAGAGGAAATCCGGGCCGGGGCACCGGAGAGAGAGGCGGAGGAAGAGCCGGCCCCCCCCCTGGGGGAAGGGGCCTTGGATGAGGAGTATGACGCCGGGGAGGAGCGAGAAGAGGAGGTGGAGCCTCTTCCCATCCTGAGCTTCGATGACGAAGAGGAAGCCGAGGCCCTGCCTGCGTTCGGATTCCAGGAGGAGGAGAGGGAGTCAGGGGAGAGGGAGGCCGAAGAGGTAGATCCCCTCCCCACCCTGGAGTTCGAAGAGGAAGGACCACCCGACGCCGTTTCTCCAACGGAGGAAGAGGCTCTGCCGGCGGCCGAGGGCATGGAGGAGGTGGAACCCAGGGCCGTCGAAGAGGAGGAATACGAAGAGGCCCGGGAGTCCGTTCCGGAGTTGGATCTGGGACTGGAGGGCCTGCCGTTGGAAGAGGCGGCCGAAAAGGCTCCGGAGGAGATGGAGGAGGCCCTTCTGGAGGAGGGCCCGGAAGCGGCGCCTGAGGAGCAAGCCGTGGAGGGGGCGCCCCCCCTCCTGGCATCTCCGGCGGAGGAGGCTCTGATCGCCCCGGAAGCCTTTCCGGAGGAAGCCCTGGAAGCCGCCGTTGAAGACGCCGCGCTGGAAAAGGCCCGGGCTCCCGTCCCCTCTACCCATCAGGAAGCGGCGGAGCAGGGAGATCTGGATCTGGCCATGGAGATGGTCCGGGCCCAGATCGCCGGTCGGCCAGACGAGGTGGAGCTCTACCAGCGACTGGTGGAGTATGCCTTCAGGAAGGGTGATGAGGAAATCCTGATCCAGGCCTACCTGGAGCTGGCCGGATGCCTGACCCGGACCGACGCTCCGGTCAAGGCCAAGGCCATCTACCAGCAAGTTCTGTCTCTGGCCCCGGACAATCAGGATGCCCGGACCGCCCTTGACCGGATGGATGAGGTGTCCACGCCCCGAGCTCCCACTCAGGTGGCCTCCTCCGAGGAGTATGTGGATCTGGGCTCCATGATTCTGGGAGAAGAGACGGAGAAGACGACCCGGTGGCAGGTGGCCGCCGACGCTCCGTCGGGGGACGAACAGGCGGACTTCGCCAAGATGCTCAGCCAGTTCAAGGACAAGGTCTCGGAGCATGTGGATGCTGATGACGTCACGGCCCACCACGACCTGGGAACGGCGTACATGGAGATGGGCCTTTTTGAAGAGGCCATAAGTGAGTTCCAGATGGCCCTCCGGGCCTCTCCCGGTCATTTGCCCACCCATGAAGTCATGGGTCGCTGCTGGATGGAGGACGGCCGCCCCGCCATGGCGGTCCGGGCCTTGCGGCGGGCTCTGGATGTCGACTTTGAGGTAGAAGACGAGCTCATCGGGATCTACTATCTCATGGGCCGTGCCCAGGAGGATCTCGGGAACACGGAAGAGGCCGTGGAGTTCTTCGAGAAGGTCTTTTCCCTGGATATCAACTTCGAGGACGTGACGGAGCGTCTGCGAACCCTCCGCTGAAAGGGGCAGGCACTTCGATAAGATGACCGATTCCAGCCCAATTCTTCGCGGGGCGCCCAGGGAGCTTGCCCAGATCCAGGCGCCGGTTCGGGACCGTCTCGAACAGGTCCTGGAGGAGATTCGCCGCATTGTGGCAGCGGATTTCCATATGATCAGGGAGGTGAATGACTACCTCCTCCTCATGCCCGGGAAGCTCTTTCGACCGACCCTGGTCCTTCTGGCCAACGAGGTGGCGGGCGAACCCCACCGGGACGCCGTCACCTTCGGAGCCACCGTTGAGCTGGTCCATCTGGCTACTCTGGTCCACGACGATGCTGTGGACAACTCCGTGCTCCGCCGGGGTCAGCCGACGGTGAACGCCCTCTGGACCCACCAGATCGCCATCATCATGGGGGATTACCTTTATAGCCGGGCCCTTACCGAGCTCGCCCGGGTGAAGCGTCTCGAGGCCATAGAGATACTGGGCGACGCCGCAAACATCATGAGCGTTGGTGAAATGCGGCAGCTCACAGCCTACGAGGCCCTGGATTTTTCCGAGGAGGATTACTACCGCCTTATTTCGGCGAAGACCGCCTCACTCATGAAGGCCTCCTGTGAGATGGGGGCCTCTCTGGGAAACCCGAGGCACCGGGAAGCTCTCGGGGGTTTCGGTCACGCCCTCGGAATGGCATTCCAGGTGGCGGACGACATCCTGGACTACGAAGGGTCCCAGGAGGAGACAGGAAAGCCCGTGGGCCATGATCTCCGGGAGCGCAAGGTGACCCTTCCCCTGGTGGGTGCCCTCAAGGCCGCCACATCGTCTCAGGAGAGTCGGGTCAGGGACTTCTTCACCCGGCTGGAGCCTTCGGACCAGGAGATCTTCCGGATCGTGGAGCTGGTCCGGGGGCTGGGTGGCGTGGAGTATGCTCGTCGGAAGGCCGTGGAGTTTGCAGAGCGGGCGGAGAAGGCCCTGGAGGGGCTTCCGCAGGGACCCCCGCTGGAAGCTCTTCGGGATTCCATTACCTACGTCGTTGAACGGGATCGTTGAGTGGCTTCTGGAGGTGGACTTCTGAATACCCAGCGCCGTAACATCCAGCGCCTGGCATGGACCCTGGTCCTGGGCCTGTTTCTCGGAGGGCTCTTCACCATGCTGGCGGAGAGGTTCCTTCCGGAAAGCGCAGCACGGGACTTCCTGACCATTTCGGTCTACTCTTCCGTGGGCCCGTTCTCCCTGGACATGGTGGCGGTGGGCATCACCCTGGGGCCCCTGGTGATCCAATTGAACGTCCTGACGTTGGTGGGCATCGGGATCGTGGCCTTCGTGGTCCGGTCCTGGATCTGACGGGAAACCCGAGCCGACGTGCTCAGGCCCTCAAGCGTTCACATCGTTCTTTGTCTCGGTTAGATTAGCCTACGGCACGTTCTTTTGGATCAGGAGGCAGGTTACATGCCAATCGGTGGCCTTGGGATGGGGGAGATCATTATGATCTTTCTGGTGGTTCTCCTCCTTTTCGGCGCGAAGCGGCTTCCAGAGATCGGCTCAGCCCTGGGCAAGGGAATTCGGGAGTTCAAGAGTTCGGTCCGGGAGATCGAGGGGGAGTTGAAGGCTCCCCTGGAGGACGAGCCGAAGGTGCCCCCGCCTCCTCCTGATGAAAAGCAGGAGGAAGGCCCCAGGCGCCTCACCGCAACCGAGGAGGAGCGGCAGGACTGAGAATTCCCGGGCCGGGAGGGGTTCGGGAAGATAAATGAAAATGGCCCCGGGAGTCCGTGCGACTTCCGGGGCCATTCTCCTATCGGCTATCAGGTTGCCGTATCAAGCCTCCTGGGAAGCCGATGAGGATCAGAAGAGTCCACCGGGCTGGGGTGCCCGATCGGCCTGATTGGTCTGAAAGACCTGCTCCCTCCGGTCCACGATGTCAGCGGCCTCCCTGAGCCCCTGGACCCACTGCTGAAGACGCTGCTGTTGGACCTGGAAGGAGAGACGTGCACGCTGTGTCTCCAACTCCTCCTGAAAGGCAGCGCTGTCCGCCGGAATCCGCTCCAGGGTCTGAACCAGGTAGACGTTGTTGTTCCAGGAAACCGGATCGCTGATTTCCCCTTCATCGAGGCCGAAGGCTGCGCCCACGGCTTTGTTCTGGACTCCCAGACCCTGGAAGAAATCATTTCTGGTTCCCGGACCCGCTTCCTCGACCTGAAGCCGATCCCCATCCTCCAGCACCTCCAGGGTCCCGGCTTCACGGGCTCGCTGCGCCATCTCCCGAGCTTCTTCCCGGGCCATGGCCACCTTCTTCTCCACCCGCAGTATCCGTTCGATATTGGGCCGTGCCTCCTCCAGGCTCTGGGTTCCCTCCGGAGTCGAGCTCACAAGCTCCATCATGTAAAAGGCCGTCCGGTCCTCGAAGACGGGGCTTACCTCTCCAGGAGAACCCTCCTCGAATACCCAGAGAAGGCCGTCCGAAATCTGACCCACGCCCGGAAGGAAGGGGAAGAGCTCCGTAATCTGCTGCGTCTGGACCGGGAACCCGATTTCCGATGCGGCCTCATCCAGGGTTCTGAGCTCTCCCAGCACCTCGAGGGTATCGGCCAGGGTCAGGAGGCGAAGCTCCGACTCGTTTGTCCGCTCGACGGGAACCAGGATATGCCTTGCCTGGACACTGTCGCTCTGGCGGCTCTGGACCTGGATGATGTGAAAGCCGGAGGCCGTCTTCACCGGCTCGGAGATCTGGTTGACAGGAATGCTGAATGCCACGGAGTCGAATGCCGGGGCCATCTGACCACGGCCCACAGTGCCCAGATCCCCGCCCCGGGCGGACGATGCCTCGTCGGCGGATTCACGGCGGGCCACCTCGGCGAAATCGGCTCCCTCGAGGATCTCCTGTCGGATCTCCTGGGCCCTGGTTCTGGCGGCTGCCGTATCCTCTTGCAGAGGAGCCTTTGTGAGGGCCACATACCGTACCTGTGCCTGAGCGGGGACCTGGAAGTCCTCTTCGTGCTCCCGGTAGTAACTCTGGATCTCCCGATCCGTAACCTCCACCTCCTCGTCGGGAATCCGGAGGGACGGGTTCAGTGCCAGGAACCGGAGGCGGACCTGCTCGTCGGCTTCCCTGTATGCCTCCCAGAGCTCGGCGTCAGTGAAGTAGATCCCGGCGGTGATCTGCCGCATGAGTTTGCTCTGGGGGATGACCTCCCGATAGTACGCCTCCAGCTGAAGAAGGAAGAGCGGATCGGCCGCATTGGCCAGAAAATCCTGATAGCGCTGGACATCGAACTGCCCGTCCGTCTGGAAGAGTGGGTCCTCCATGAGCTCCGGCGGAGGGCTGAACCGGGCGGCGTCCATGATCTCCTGGTCTGATACCCGGATCCCGCGGCGAGCCAGCTCCTGTTGGATCAGGACCTGGTTCACGACTTCGTTCCAGGCGGCGTCCTCGATCTCCCGGTTCTGGGCCGACGTGATGGGCTCGTCCTGTGCCTGGGAAACCTGATCGTAAAGGTTCCGGTAGGCCGCTTGATACATGTCGTAGGTAACAGGATCACCGTTGACCCGGCCCAGCTCCCCGAAGCTCCCGCTGGTCTGCCCGGTGATATCCATTCCCCACTCGAACACCATGAGAGCCACGAAGGCGACGGCTGTGATCAGCATGATCCACTTCGTGTTCTCCCGCATCTGACGCATCATATGTCCGCCACTCCCGACTCACGCGGCTGCTCTGGAAGCAAAAGGGTAAGACCAAAAAAGCTAACTGAGGACTGAGGCCTACTCAAGGCGGAAAGTCCATAAGGTGGTTCCTTTTGTTCCCCGGCGAGGCTGGAATTTTCGTTGACACCTTCGGAAACATCCGGCTATCTTCGGGCCAGTCGGAGCCGTTTCTTCCCGATCCCTTCATTTTCCGAGGACCATCCGGTGGGAGAGAACCTGGAAGTCCAGATCCGAAAACTACAGGAGCTGTACTGGTCCGAGTACGATCCGGAAGGCCGGAGGTTCGTGCCTCTGGCGGAACTGTTCCGGAGGACCGGGGATGTTTCCGAGGCCCGGAGAATCCTGCGAGACGGATTGAGCCGGCATGCCCAGATGGCCTCGGGCCACGTGGTCCTGGGTTGGGTTCTCCTGGATCAGGGCGACGCGGCGGAGGCCGAAGCCTCTTTCCGGGCCGCCCTGGCTGTGGACCCCCGGAATATATGCGCCTTGAAGGGGCTGGGGGATCTTCTGGTGGGCCGGGGCGATGTAATGGAGGCTCTGGAGGTTCACAAGGCCCTTCACTATCTGGATCCCCTCGACGAGGAGGTACCCCAGCGCCTGGCGGAGCTGGAGGCTCGGCTGGAAACTCTGGCTCGGACTCCGGAAGTCCATGAGCCGGCCGCGACACCGGAAGCTGGAGAAGCACCGTCGGTCTGGGGAGACGGGGAAGAGGTGGCCGAGTCCCTGGACTGGGACGACGCCTTCATCCAGGCGGACCGTTCTCTGGAAGAAAGAGCCGGATTTCGGGATTTCGAGGAGGAGCCCCCAGCTCCGGAGTCCCTGCCTCAGGAGGCCGGGTCGGATCCGGTTCCGGCCCTGGGGCCGGCCTCCGGCAAGGACGCCCTGGTGACCCGGACCATGGGAGAGATCTATCTGCGGCAGGGCCTCCTTGACGAGGCCCGTTCCGTCTTCCGGGATCTTCTGGAACAGAACCCGGGAGATGAAATCCTTCAGGCCCGGCTTCAGGAAGTGGAGGACCAGGCGTCGGACCGGGAATCCGGGAAAATCCAGGGAACGGCTCCACGTCCGCCATCCCTTCCCACCGGGGACATCGGCGACGGGCCGAAGACAGCCCCGCCGGTGGGAGCTTCGGCACTCGAAACCGTCACGCCCGTCGCCGATCCGGGCCCGGATGCCGTCGTGCCCGTGGCCGACCTGGCTCCGGGTGCCGTCGTTCTCGTGG
>CAZSDD010000004.1:60164-67379 GCA_964605505.1 uncultured Gemmatimonadaceae bacterium
CCGGATGCCGTCGTGCCCGTGGCCGACCTGGCTCCGGGTGCCGTCGTTCTCGTGGGCGATCTGGCTCCGGACTCCATCGTCCCCATCCAGGATCTGGCTCCGGACTCCATCGTCCCCATCCAGGATCTGGCTCCGGATTCGATCGTCCCCATCCAGGATCTGGCTCCGGACAGTTCCACCGAGGATTCGGATTCGACCCTGGATGCTTTCGGAGCCTGGTTGGACAACCTTCCATGAAGATCTGCGTGGTGAACGGGCCCAACCTCAGGTTATTGGGCCGACGGGAACCTCATGTCTATGGCACGGAGGGGCTGGACCAGATCAATGCCGCGCTGGAGGAGCTTGCCGACGAGCTGGGGGTGACATTGGAGTTCTTCCAGTCCAACCATGAAGGAGAGATTCTGGACTACCTGGAAGAAGCCGGATCCAGGGCTCAAGGGATCCTCATCAACCCGGCGGGGTTGACCCATACCAGCGTCTCCCTTCGGGACGCCCTGACGGGGATCGACCTTCCTGTGGTGGAGGTCCACCTCTCCAATCCGGCGGCCCGGGAAACCTTCCGGCAGCGCTCCTTCGTGGCGCCGGTGGCTCTGGGGACGGTCGCCGGTTTCGGAAAGAAGAGCTATCTTTTTGGGCTTCGAGGGCTCGTGGCCCACCTTCAAACCATTGCCGAGTAGGTCTGTAGCCGTATGGCGTCGACTGCTGATTTCAGGAACGGGATGGTCATCGAGATGGATGGCCAGCTCTGGACCATCACCTATTTCCAGCACGTGAAGCCGGGAAAGGGTGGTGCTTTTGTTCGAACCAAGCTGAAGAATGTCCTGACAGGGGCGGTCCAGGAGAAGACGTTCAGAGCCGGAGAGAAGGTGACGGACGTGAGGCTGGAGCGCCGCCCCGTGACATACTCCTATTCCGACGGACAACTCTTCCATTTCATGGACAAGGAAACCTTCGAGATGATCCCTCTCTCCGGTGACGTCATCGGCGAGGATCAGCTCCAATACCTCAAGGAGAACATGGAATGTGAGGGCCTGGTCCATGAAGGAAACGTCCTGAGCGTGGAACTGCCCTTCTTCGTGGAGCTGGAAGTCACCGAGACAGATCCCGGTGTAAAGGGAGATACGGCCCAGGGAGGCACCAAACCCGCCACTCTGGAGACCGGGGCAACCATCCAGGTGCCTCTCTTCGTGGAGATCGGTGACGTGGTGAAGGTGGACCGTCGGGAAGACAAGTACCTTACCCGGGTGACCTGATGATTGATTTCGAGTTCGTTCAGAATCTCATCCAGGCGTTGGATGAGAGCTCATTGGACTCTCTGGAGCTGGAGCGGGGGGGGACCAGGATCCGCCTCTCCAAGAGTGCTACGCCCTGTGCCCCTTCCGAGACGTCAACGTCTCCCGGAGCCGCCGCCCACCTGGCGCCGGTGAGAAATGAGATGGCCCCCGCAGCTGTCCCGGAGGCGCAGGAAGGCCAGGCCGAGACTCCGGACTCCGGGGAGGGAAGCTACATCGAGGTAACTTCTCCCATGGTAGGGACTTTCTATCGGGCTCCGGCCCCCGATGCCTCTCCCTATGTGGAAGTGGGCGCCAGGATCGGGGAGGGAACCGTCCTTTGCATCATCGAGGCCATGAAGCTGATGAACGAACTGGAATCGGATGTGGAGGGAACGATCGCGAAGATCCTGGTTGGGAATGCCGAGCCGGTGGAATACGGCCAGGTTCTCTTCCTCATCGATCCCTCCTGAACCGGAGGGTGAAAGATCGCACCTGAGGTCCATCAACCTCTGAGAGGCTGATCCAGGCTTTCAGAATCGTTCTGCCCGGACCGACCCCGGGACCGGGAGCTCGGAGCGCGTCCGACCCTTCGCCGGGGCTCGGACGCGGGCTTCTATGGGGACGGTGGGCCTCTTCTGGAGGGTAGAGGTGTTCAAAAAGATACTTATCGCAAACCGGGGGGAGATTGCCCTCCGGATCATCCGTGCCTGCCACGAGCTGGACGTCCGGACGGTGGCCGTCTACTCCGAGGCCGATGAGGAGTCCCTTCACGTCCGATTCTCCGACGAGGACATCTGCATCGGTCCCCCGGCGGCTTCCAAGAGCTACCTCGATATCCCCCGGATCATCTCTGCTGCTGAGATCACGGGAGCCGAGGCCATTCATCCGGGCTACGGCTTTCTGGCCGAAAATGCCGAATTCTCGGAGATCTGCCGAAGCTCCGGTCTGGTCTTCATCGGACCCACGCCGGAGCAGATCCGGACCATGGGAGACAAGGCTACGGCCCGTCGGACCGTCATGGAAGTGGGGGTTCCGACGGTGCCGGGGACGGAGGGAGAGATCCACGATCCCCAGGAGGCCCTGGCCGCAGCCCGGGAGATCGGCTTCCCGGTGATGATCAAGGCCACGGCCGGCGGTGGGGGAAAGGGGATGCGGGTGGCCCCGGATGAAGCCACTTTCGAAAAGCTCTTTCGGCAGGCCCGAAATGAGGCCGAGGCAGCCTTCGGGGATCCGGGTGTCTACCTGGAGCGGTTCCTCACCCGACCTCGTCACGTGGAGTTCCAGGTCTTCGGGGACTCCCTGGGCCAGATCGTGCATCTGGGAGAGCGGGACTGCTCCATTCAAAGACGGCATCAGAAGCTGATCGAGGAATCACCCTCTCCGGCTCTGGACCGGGACCTCAGGGATGCCATGGGGGAAGCCGCCGTTCGGGCTGCCGAGGCCATTCAATACGTAGGGGCCGGGACCGTGGAGTTTCTCCTGGACGAGTCCGGTGGCTTCTTCTTCATCGAAATGAACACCCGCATCCAGGTGGAGCACCCGGTGACGGAGGTCACCATGGGGCTGGATCTGGTGAAGGAGCAGATCCGGGTAGCGGCCGGAGAGGCGCTCTCCTTTCCCGTTCAGAACATGGTCCACCGGGGTCACGCCATCGAGTTCCGCATCAATGCCGAGGATCCCGACCGGAATTTCGCGCCCAGCCCCGGCCTCATCACCACCTACCATCCTCCCGGCGGCCCGGGAGTTCGTCTGGACACGCATATCTATACCGGGTACCGGGTGCCTCCCTTCTACGACTCTCTTCTGGGCAAGGTCATCGTCCATGGAAACACCCGGGAGGAGGCCATCCTCCGGGCCAGGCATACCCTGGATTCCTTCGTCATCGAGGGGATTTCTACCACGATTCCGTTCCTCTCCAGAATCACTCGGGATCCCCACTTCGTATCGGGGAGGACGGATACGGGGTTCGTGGAGCGCTTTCTGGCCGGCGAGGAAAAGATATGAAGGTCGACGTTTTCTTCTCCCCGGCAGGGGTGGGAGAGCCGGAGGCGGAAGGCAAGACCGCAGTCGTCATCGACGTCATCCGGGCCACCAGTTGCATGGTGGAGGGCATCGCGAACGGCGCCCGGGGCATCTTCCCCACCGTTGAGCCTGAGAACGCCGTCAAGCTGGCTTCGGATCTGGGCCGCGAGGATACACTCCTCTGCGGGGAGCGAAAAGGACTCAGGATCGAAGGATTCGACCTTGGAAACTCCCCGGCGGAGTTTTCTTCGGAGGTGGTGAAGGGAAAGCAGCTCGTCATGAGCACCACCAACGGAACCCGGGCCTTCCTGGCGGTGGAAGACGCAGAGCGGGTTCTGGCTGTGTCTTTCCTGAACCTCTCCGCGGCGGCGGAGACCCTGAGGGGGGTGGAAGCTTTGGTGGTGGTCTGTGCCGGAAAGGAGAACCGCTTCTCCATGGACGATGCCCTCTGCGCCGGGGTATTGCTCCAGAAGCTCCTGGCCGACGGACCGGAATCGTTGGAGATGAACGACGCCACCCGGATTGTTCTGGACATGGCGGAGAAATACCAGCCCGGGGAGTCCTTCCTTCGGTCCTCGGCCGCCGGCCAGGCCCTGGTGGATGTGGGTCTGGAGGGAGATCTGGCTCTCTGTGCCGCCCTTGATCGCCACGCCATGGTGCCCGAGATGAAGGAACGGCGAATCGGCCTCCCCAAGCCGAAGACGGGGTGAGAGGGGAATACCCCGGGCCCGGACGGGATGGAAGCGGATGTTGAACAAGGACCAGCAGCGGGAGATCATGGCCCTGGGCCTCCTGGCCCTGGCCCTTTTTGTGTTCCTCTCGCTGGTTCCGATCTCCCTCCTGGGACTTCGGGCGGAAAGCTGGTTCCCGAGTGGGAACCTCATGGGTCTGGTGGGTGGGGGGCTCCACGGACTCCTCTTCCATTTCCTGGGGGCTTCCGCGTTTCTTCTCCCGGTTCTCCTGGCCATTGGCGGACTTCGGGCCGGAAATTGGCTCTCTTTGCCCTGGAGCCTCCGCCTCGGCGCCCTCTTTACGGGGCTTCTTGTTTTTCTGCCTCCGGCTCTATTCGTCCTGAAGCCAGGTTCTCCAGGTGTCGGTGTTCTGGGAGCCTGGCTGGGGGAACCCCTCTCCGCCGGTCTGGGTGCCTTCGGTTCTCTCTTCTTCCTGCTGGCCCTTTCTCTGCTTCTGGTGGTGGCCACCCTGGGCTGGAACCCCCTCCGACCCCTGGGCCGTGGGGCGGTGCAGGGAGCGGGAATGCTGGGGAAGGGAGCCGTCCAGGCCGGTCTCGGGTTCTCCGGATGGCTCCAGGAGCGGGCTGAGAAGCGCAGGGCCCGGAAGGCCGAGACCGGATCCATGAAGTCCGCGGCCGGCGATGGCTCATTTTTCTTCCAGGACGGAAGACGGGACGACCCGGGAGAACGTGTCCTCGACACCGGACCGGAGGCAGGGCGGATCCCGGAGTTCTCCGGAGACGACCCATTCCGAGAGCAGATCCCACAGGAGGAGCTCCAGGCCGCCCGGGGTCTGGACGAGGCGGAGCAGGGAAGGGACGGTGCCCCGGGCGGGAACGGCCCAGCCCGAAATGACGGCGACCTTCCTGATCCGAACCCCCAGAGCCCCGAGATTCCCCACGAGCTTCCGCCCCTGGAGCACCTGGATGTCCCCGATACTTCTGACAGGGAAGGGATGGCTCGTGAGCTGGACCGCCTCGGGCGGGTACTGGTTCAGAAGCTCCAGACGTTCAATGTGGAGTGCACAATCGCCGGTCGGACCACGGGTCCCGTGGTGACCCAGTTCGAGGTGGTTCCGGCGCCCGGGGTGAAGGTGAACAAGATCGCCAACCTGGATGCGGACCTGGCCCTGGCCATGAAGGCCCGGAGCATTCGGATCGTGGCGCCTATTCCGGGAAAGGGCGCGGTGGGGGTAGAGATTCCCAATCCCAATGCCGAAATGGTCCTTCTCAGGGAGATCCTGGAAGCGGGAGAGTTTGCCAGGAGCCGGGCGGATTTGCCACTGGCGCTTGGGAGAGACCTGACGGGAAAACCGTACGTGGCCGACCTGGCCAAGATGCCCCACGCACTCATCGCGGGAGCTACCGGCTCGGGAAAGTCCATCTGCCTGAACGCCTTCATCACCAGCCTGGTCTACCGGCACACTCCCGAAACCCTCCGCTTTCTCCTCATCGACCCCAAGATGGTGGAGCTCAGCGCCTACGTGGATCTCCCCCACCTCAGGCATCCGGTGGTGACTGACCCCAGAGACGCCGCCAGCATCCTCAAGTGGGCCGTGTTTGAAATGGAGCGACGCTACAGGCTACTGAGTGAGAACCGGGTCCGCTCCGTGGGGTAGTTCAACAAGAAGCTTCGACAGGGAATCACCCTTAGGCGCGTGCATCCCAGGGGGAAGGAAGGAGATCCGGACCGGTGGATCTGGCAGGACGGCCCCCTTCCCTACATCGTTCTGGTCGTGGACGAATTGGCGGACCTCATGATGACGGTCCAGAGCGAAGTCGAAAAGCCTCTGACTCTTCTGGCCCAGAAGGCCCGGGCCATCGGTATCCACCTCCTGGTGGCCACGCAGCGGCCCAGCGTAAACGTCATCACCGGCCTCATCAAAGCCAATTTCCCCACCAGGGTAGCCTTTCGGGTGGCTTCCAAGACCGACTCCCGGACCATCCTGGACCAGAACGGCGCCGATGCTCTCCTGGGGAATGGTGATATGCTTTTCCTGCCGCCGGGAACCTCCGAGCCGGTTCGAATCCAGGGAGCTTTCATCTCCACGGATGAGACAGAGCGACTGGTAACCTGGTACAGGGACCAGGCGGCAGCCAGGGCTGAAGAGACGCCTGACGGAGAGATCTGGCCCGAGGAGGAAGATATCCTGGAGGTGGTCCGGAGCCTGGAGGGGGAGTCTTCCTTCGATGAAGGAAGCCCTGATGACGATGAGGAACGGGACGATCTCTTCTGGGACGCAGCCGAAGTGTGTATCCAGAACAACCAGGGGAGCACCTCCCTGCTGCAGCGGCGGTTGAAGGTTGGCTACGGCCGGGCCGCCCGGATCGTGGACCAGCTCCACGATGCCGGGATCCTGGGGCCCTCCGAGGGGTCCAAAGCCAGGGAGGTTCTCACGACCCTGGCAGATCTGGAATTCCTGAGAAGAGGAGAAGAGGAGGAGCTTTGAGGGGACGGCGGCGGGAGGGGACGGATCCATGGCCCTGGAGGACCGGGACCGGAGCAAATGGCCATGGAGGGATGGCTTCCCGGATCGACTCCAGGGGGGCCGGCGGGCGGCGTCGAGCGAGCCGGATCGGTCGGGCCATTCTGGTGCTGACCCTTGCCCAGGGGGCCAACGGACCTTCAGGCCCGGTGGCTCTTCAGTCCCTGGTGCCGGGCTTCGTGCAGCCCCTGGAGGCTCAGGAGAATCGGGCCCTGGCCATCATGGAAGAAACCGGAGCCCGCTACCGAGGCATCGATGCCTTCTGCGCCGAATTTTCCCAGACCCTCGAGGTGCCCCTCCTGGGTGAGGCCCACCACTCCCGTGGACGGCTCTGCCAGGCCCGGCCCGATCTCTTCGCCATGCGGTGGACGGATCCGCCGGGAGACGTGGTGGTGGCCGACGGGGAGTACTTCTGGGTCTATTACCCCAGCGCCGATCCGGGACAGGTCCTCCGGTTCTCAATGGAGGTTCGCCCCGGAGGTCTGGATTTCCAACGAGAATTCCTGGAAGACCCGGGAGAGAAGTATGTGCTGGACTACGTGGGCACCGAAACCCTGAACGGCCGTGAAACCCACGTCATCGCTGCGAGGCCGCGCCAGAGATCGGGCTTCACCCAGGCCCGCCTCTGGCTGGACGTCCAGTTGTCCCTGATCCTTCAGGCTCGCATCGGGATGGAGAACGGATCGGTCCGGACAGTGACCCT
>CAZSDD010000005.1:0-25070 GCA_964605505.1 uncultured Gemmatimonadaceae bacterium
CCCGGTCAAGGCCCCTTCCGAATCCAGGAGCGTGTTCCAACGGTATTCGGCGGGAACCGGGCCACGGCACCGCCCCCGCCGGGGGTTCATCTGCAAGAGAGGAAGCCATGACTGGAGCACAGAGAGCGGTACAGGATTTCTACCCGGAAGATGTGGCTCACTGCTATGGCTGCGGCCGCCTGAACGAAGAGGGGATCCAACTCAAAACCGTGTGGGAGGGCGAGGATACCGTTTCCCGATACACGCCCCGGCCCTACCACACCGCCATTCCCGGATACGTGTACGGCGGGCTCATCGCCTCCCTCCTGGACTGTCATGGAACCGGGGGCGCTGCGGCGGCGGCCCTTCGCCGGGAGGGGAGAGAGATCGGCGAGGGGGAGGCGCCGCGTTTCGTCACCGCCTCCCTTCATGTGGAGTTCCTGAAACCCACGCCTCTGGGGCCGGAGCTGGAGGTCCGGGGGAAGATCCTGGAGATCAATGATCGGAAGGTGGTGCTGGAGGAAACCCTCTCGGCAGACGGAACGGTGACGGCCCGGGGAAGGGTCGTGGCCGTTCGGATGCCTGAGAACATGGTGACCGGGGAATAGGACCCGGGACCCTGTCCGGGGACCCGGGCTCAACCCGCTACCCGGACAGGTCCCTGCACCTGTCACCCGTCTCGGAGGGGTCACCCCCCCCGGAGGAGGCGCCCCCGGCGGCCCGAATTCCCTCGGCTTCATTCACGGTAGCCAGGAGAAAACCACCGACGATGAAGAAGAGGGCGATGGTGCCCATTCCCATTCGCACGCTCTGGAAGAGAGAGGTCGTGAACCCCAGGAGAAGGGGACCGGCGAAGGTGGTGACCTTGCCGGAGAAGGCGTAGAAGCCGAAGAACTCGGCCTGCCGGTGGGCCGGGGTGAAGCGGGCCATGAGGGAACGGCTGGCGGCCTGGTTGGGGCCGGCGAAGACGGCGGCTGAAAGACCCGCCACCCAGAACCAGAGCTCGGACCGGGTGCTGACCCCCAGAATCACCCCCAGGGCCAGGGCGACGATGGAGATCATGACGGTCCGTTTGCCACCCAGCCGGTCGTCCAGAAATCCGAAGAAGAAGGCCCCGGACCCGGCAGTGATGTTGGCGGCGATGCCGAAGATGAGAACCTGGGAAGTCTCCCAGCCGAAAGCGGTTCCGGCAAAGATCCCGATAAACCCGAAGATGGTGCCCAGGCCGTCGTTGTAGACGAGGCGGGCCAGGAGGAATTTGGCCAGCTCCCGGTATCGGCCGATTTCCCGGAAGGTGCGACGGAGCTCCTGGATGGCCTCTCCCACCCTCATTCCGGGTCGGGTGGGCTCCGTGTCCCTCACAAAGACGAACATGGGGATGGAGAAGACCAGGAACCACACCGCCACCAGGAGGTTCACGGCCCGGACGTTGAAGCCCCCCTCGGTGGGAAGATCCAGCCATGGCCCCGGGCCTCCGGGGATGCCCGTGAAGGCCAGAAGAGCCAGGATCATGGATACGATTCCGGCGGTATAGCCCACGCCCCACCCCAGGCCCGAGATGGCTCCAACCCGGTCCGGTGGCGCGATGACCGGGAGAAAAGCGTTGTAGAAGACGCCCCCCACCTCGAAGGCGACATTGGCAACAACGAAGAGGCCCAGGGCCAGGAGGACAGCATTGGGTGTGGTGGGGGATACGAAAGCCAGGAGCGCAGTAAAGGTCACGCAGACAAGGGTGGAGACCATGAGGTACCGGCGCCGCTTGCCCCCCCGGTCCGCCATGGCCCCGACGACAGGGGAGAGAACGGCGATGAAGACGGCTGAGATCGAAATGGCCCAGGACCAGTAGGTGGGGCCCCGGACCTCGTCCCCCACCATTCCCCGGGCGAAGTAGGCGGAGTAGACAAACGTCACCACGATGGTGGTGAAGGACGAGTTGGCCCAATCGTAGAGGGTCCAGGCGGCGATGCGGCGCCCCTGGCCCTTCCTCGACCCTGGGGAGAGTTCCAGAGCGGATGTGGAGTCGGTCACGGGGCGTCCCCCTCCCGCCGTTCAGCCCTGCTCCATCATCTCCAGGACGGCCTTCCGACCCCACTGGAACGCCTCTTCGTTCATGGGGATCATGGCGCACTTGTCCGCCAGCGCCTGTCGCACGGCTTCCAGGAACGTCTCCTGGGGAAAGATCTCCGTCACGGCCTGCAGGGCGCCCAGAGCCACCACATTCTTGATGACCCGTCGACCGATGTTCGTGGCGATTTCGGTGAAGGGCACCCCGTACATCTTCACTTTGCCGTTCAGGGACGGTGGCTCGGAAATCACCGAGCTGTCATAGATGATGTAGCCCTCCGGAGCCACCGCAGGCCCGAACTTGGCCAGGCTGGGTGCGTTGAAGGCGATCAGGATGTTCGGCTTCGGAGAGCCCGGCGACAGCACTTCGTCCCGGGCGATGTGGACGTCGGCATAGGACGTCCCTCCCCTGGACTCCGGCCCGTAGGAGGGGATGTGCGTGGAGTCCAGCCCCTCATTGATGGCCATCCGGGTGAGGAGGAGGGCAGCGGTCTGGGCGCCGTCGCCCCCGGCTCCGGCCAGCTTCAGAGAGATGTCGTCCCTTGCGATATGGGCCGGGAATTCCTCTGCGAATCTCCCGGCCTTCTTCGAGCTCCCCTCCAGGATGAGCTCCTTCACCCGGTCCACCTGGTAGGTGGGGGTGAAGGGCGCGAACTCCATCTCAGGGGTGATCTCCTCGGAGATGTCCTTCTTCACACCCAGGGGGAAGATGGGAACCATGCTCTCCTCCACCCACTTCTCCGCCTCCAGGGGCGTCATCTTGAGATGGGTGGGACATTCGGAGAGGACTTCCACGAAGGAGAACCCTTTGTTTTCCACCTGAAGCCGGATGGCCTTCTTGATGGCCTTCTTGGCTTTCACCCGCTGCTTGGCTCCGAAGAGGGCCACCCGCTCGACGTAGATGGGGCCGTCCAGCTGCCCGATGAGCTCCGAGACCCGGAAGGGCATCCCCGCCATCCTTCCCCTGCCACTGGGCGTGGTGGTGGTCTGCTGACCCATGAGGGTCGTGGGAGCCATCTGCCCCCCCGTCATGCCGTAGATGGCGTTGTTGATGAAGATGACGGAGATGGGAAGCCCGATCTGGGCCGAATGGAAGGTCTCGGCCAGGCCGATGGAAGCCAGGTCCCCGTCACCCTGGTAGCTGATGACCACAGACTCCGGGTTGGCCAGCTTGTGACCCAGGGCCACCACCGGCGCCCTGCCGTGAGCCGCCTGGCTGTTCCCCACGTCCATGTAGTAATAGAGAAAGACGCTGCATCCCACCGGCGAGATGGCCACCGTCCGATCCTGAATACCCAACTCATCGATGGCCTCGGCCATGTACTTGTGGGCCAGGCCGTGGCCGCACCCGGCGCAGTAGTGGGTGGCGTGGCCTTTCAATCCCTCCCCGTGGGCATGGCGCTCGAACCGGTCGTAGAAAGCCGTAACGCTCATCGGGCCACCTCCTCACCCTTCAAAACCGCGTCCATGATCTCCCCCTGCTGGGGCAGGATTCCTCCGTATCGTTGAACGGTCTGTATGGGGGGCGGCTCCAGGCCCGCGCGGCTCAGGGCCAGGCGGAGCTCGTCCTCCAGTTGCCCCGGGCTGGCCTCCACCATGACGATGCGCCTGACCTGACCCAGTACGGGTTTCAGGTGGTCGATGGGGAAGGGCCAGAGGGTGACGGGCCGGAAGAGGCCCGCCTTGATTCCCTGGTTCCGCAGGTCCTGGACTGCCCCCTTGGCCATGCGAGCCGGCGTGTTGGCGGCCACCACCAGGATCTCGGCGTCGTCGGTGTGGAAGAGGTCCGCCCGTTGCTCGTTGTCGGCAATGCGGGCGTACTTCTCATTCAGGTGGATATTGTGCTGCTCCAGATCGGTTTCCGACAGCTGGATGGAGCAGATGAGATTCCTTCGGTGAGCCAGATCCCCGTAGACGGCCCAATCGGGAATCCCCGGCTTCTTCATCTTTCCCGGAAGGCTCACCCGGCCCGTCATCTGGCCCAGGTATCCGTCTCCCAGGACGACCACCGGGTTCCGGTACTTGAAGGTCAGATCGAAGGCCAACATGGTGACGTCCAGCATCTCCTGGGGCGTGGAAGGCGCCAGGACGATGGCGTGGGAATTCCCATGGCCCAGACCTCGACAGGCCATTTTGATGTCGGCCTGCTCCGGAGCGATGTTCCCCAACCCCGGCCCGCCGCGCATGACGTTGACGAAGACCCCCGGCACCTCTGCCCCCACCATGTAGGAGACACCCTCCAGCATGAGGCTGAAGCCCGGGGAGGATGTGAAGGTCATGCAGGGGAGCCCGGCCCCGCCGGTGCCGTACATCATGTTGACGGTGGCCACCTCGCTGACGGCCTGGAAGAACACACCGTCCATGAGAGGCTGGAGCTTGGCCATGAGCTCGGCACCCTCGGTGGACGGCGTGATGGGATATCCGTACACGTGGCGGCATCCGGCCAGGATGGCCCCCACCGCCGAAGCATAATTCCCCTTCAATACCAGGGGCTCGTCATGGTCGAATTCCAGCCATTGATCCGGAATGGGCTCCGGCTCCGGCGCTTCCGTCTCCCTGGGGCCGAAAAGCTCGGAAGGATCCTCCAGCTCGTAATCGGCCTTGTCGAAGAGCTCGACAACCTCCCGGAAGGAGCGCACACCCTCCAGCTCTTCGTTTTCGATCTCCGGCACGTCCACGGTCCTGAGGTGGATCCCGAAAGGCTCGGGACAGGCGCTGACGCAGAGCCCGCATCCCGTGCATTTCTCCAGATCGACCAGTACCGGTGCGACGCCGGTTTCCGGATTGATCTCCGTACCCTCGGTGATGCAACCGAAGCGGCAAGCTTCGATGCAGCGGCCACAGGCTTTACAGTACTCAGGGAAGAGAAAGGGCTTGGGCTTGACCCTGAGCCTGGCGGTTTTCGACTCCATAGGCGCTCTCGATCAATCTGAAGGGACCCCATCGTTCGCCGGGGCGGAGGGGCACAACAATGGGTAATTGTGTCCCAGAAGGCCCCGAAGCGTGGCTCCAGCATCCGGACAACGCGTTACATCGATGGAGGTTAGCCATTTAACCTGTTGAATTGTTGGGCAAGAAAGATGCCGAACAGGAATCCACCGGAAGTCCGTTATCGACGGAACGCCTACCCCCCTTGCCCGGCACCCTATCATTCCAGGGAAGGAAAGCTGGAGCCCCTGCCTGGTTCCGGGGTGAACATGGGAGCACGGGGGGCCCGTCTCCGGGTCGGGGTCCGGGTCCGTCTCCGGGCCCGGGACTGTTCGAACGAATGGAAGGCGAGGACGATGAACGCGAAAGTGATCTGGCACGAAGGTCTCAGCTTCACCGGCTCCGCAGACTCGGGATTCGAGCTCTCCCTGGGAGCGGATCCCGGGGTCGGGGGCAAGGATGACGGCTTCCGGCCCATGGAGCTCATGGCGTTGAGCCTGGCGGGCTGCACGGCCATGGACGTCATCTCCATCATGAACAAGAAACGACAGGACGTGCGGGCTTTCCAGGTGAGGGTCCGGGCCCAACGGGCGGAGGAGCACCCGAAGGTCTTCACCGAGGCGGTCATCGAGTACGAGTTCACCGGACACGACATCCAGGAAGCGGCAGTCCGCCGATCCATCCAACTCTCGGCGGAGCAGTACTGTCCGGCCCAGAGCATGCTGGCGAAGGTCATCCCCATCCGGTTGGACTACTCCATCTTCCAGGGAGCTTCCGTGGAGGATCGGAGCCTGGCGACCCGGGGGACCTGGGCGCCGGAGGAGTAGGACCGGGCATGGCTCGTATCCAGCCGTTCCAGGAGCATCTCGAGGCCTACGAGGATTGGTTCGTGAAGAACCGGCTCGCCTACCGGGCCGAGCTCGCGGCCGTCCGCCGCCACCTCCCCGAGAAGGGCCGGGGTCTGGAGATCGGGGTGGGCACCGGCCTGTTCGCCGGGCCTCTGGGCATCCGCTACGGGGTGGAGCCCTCCTCCAGGATGCGGGCCGTGGCCCGTTCCCGGAACATCCAGGTGGTGGATGGCGTGGCTGAGGCGCTGCCCTTTCATGATCAGACCTTCGACTTCACTCTCATGGTCACCACCATCTGCTTCCTGGACGATGCGGAAAAAGGACTCGGCGAAGCCCGAAGGGTGGTTCGGCCCGGCGGGCGGGTCATCACAGGCTTCGTGGACCGGGAAAGCCCTCTGGGAAGGCTGTATCTCGAGCATCAGGAAGAGAGCCGGTTCTACCGTCGGGCCAGCTTCTACTCCACCCGGGAGATCCTCGCGCTCATGGAGAAGGTGGGGCTTGCCGATTTCCGAGCCACCCAGACCATCTTCAAACCGCTGGCGGACATCACCGAGGAAGAAGTCGTGAAAGAGGGGACCGGCCAGGGCTCCTTCGTGGTCCTGAGCGGAGAAGCCTGAACCACCCGGGCTGAGGCCGCAGGCTCCGGGAGCCGGAGGGCACATCCGCGAAAGGCCCGCCGGCTTCAGACCGCGGCGCCGGCCTCCAGCCCCTCCAGGATGGCTTCCCCCGCCCCCCGGGGCTCCAGGGCGTCTCCCACGGTGTGGATCTCCAGGCCGCTTCCCTCCAGCTCCTCCACCAGGTCCCGATTCGCCCGGACTCCTACGGCCAGAACCACCATCTCCGCCGGCACCTCGAAGATCTCCCCCTCCTTTTCCAGCTCTACCTTCCCCGGCTCGATTTTCGCGACATGCGTTGCAGTATGGATCTCCACCCCCTTGGCCCGGAGCCGCTTCAGGAGCATGACCCGGGGCAGGGGATCCAGCTTCGCTCCCACTTCCTGGAGCATTTCCACCAGAACCACCTTCTTCTCCCGTGCAGAGATGAAGTCCGCGGCCTCCAACCCCACCAGCCCTCCACCGATGACCAGCAAGCTCTCGGCTTCCAGGGGTATCTTTCCCTCCATGATGTCCCCGGCCATGGCCCAGGGCACCGACTCCAGGCCGGGAAAGAGCGCCGTCAGGGGAATCCCTCCCGTGGCCAGGATGACGGCATCGGGCTTTCCGGCCATCAGATCATCCCTGTCGATATGGGAGGACATATGGATGGCCACCCCGCTCCGCCGGGCCATGAGCTCCAGGTGGCGAACCACGTCCTGGAACCCCTCTTTGTGGGGCGCCCGGGCCGCCAGCGTCAACTGCCCGCCCATGTGGTCCTTTTCCTCGAATAGAGACACCTGGTGACCCCGGGAGGCCGCCACCGCCGCCGCCTTCAGACCCGCCGGCCCCCCCCCCACCACCACGATCTTCCTGGGCGTGTCCGCCGGCTTCAGGTCGAACCGGGATTCCCGGCCGGTGAGGGGATTGGCCAGGCAGCCGGTTCCCAGCCCCTTCCGCAGGGTTCCCAGACATCCCTGGTGACATGCGGCACAGAGGAGGATCCCCTCTTCGTCCTCCGCCCGGACCTTCAACACCCAGTCCGGATCTGCCAGAAAGGGACGTCCGAGGCCGATGAGGTCGGTTTGACCGGATTCCAGAGCCCGCCGGGCCACTTCCGGCGTCCGGATTCGCCCGGCCACGATGATCGGCAGTCCGGAGATCTCCCGGATCCTGCCGGCCATGGGCAGAAGATGGGCTTCGGGCGTTCCGGCGGGGTAGAGACAGAAGGGTACCGTCTCGCACATGGTGCCCGAGGTAACGCTCAGAGCGTCCACCCCCTCCTCTCCGAGGGCATTCGCCAGGTGGAGCGCGTCCTCCAGCTCCAGCCCCCCGTCCACGTAGTCCACCGCGTTCATCCGGACAACCACGGGGAAATCGGGGCCCACGGCCCCCCGAACCGCGTCCAGGACCTCCCGGCCGAATCGGACCCGGTCCCGGAAGTCTCCCCCGTACTCGTCCTCCCGGAGATTGGAGTGGGGAGAAAGAAACTGGTGGATCAGGTACCCGTGACTGAAGGGGATCTCCACGGCGTCGAATCCAGCTTGCCGGATCCGCCGGGAGGCCTGCCCGAAGGCCAGGACCACCTCCCGGATCTCCCCCCGGGTCAGGGGCCTGGCCACACCCTGGTTGGCGGGACAGGGTACATCGGAGGCGGAAACCAACCCTCCGTCTCCCACCAGCTTCGGATTGGCCGCCCGGCCCGCATGGTTCAGATGGGCCATGATCCGACCGCCGGCTTCGTGGACCGATTCGGCCAATCCCGCCAGGCCCCTCACCAGCTCATCCCGGTGAATGCCCATCTGGGTGGGGATCTCCCGACCATCCGGCCGGATAAAGAGAGGCTCCGTGGTCAGAAGGCCCACCCCGGCCAGGGCGCGGCGGCGATAAAAGGCCACATGCCGGTCGGTGACTTCCCCGTCCTTCGTGGCGTAGCCCAGCTTCACCGTGGTCATGACCACCCGGTTGGGAAGGGACAGGGTTCCCACCCGTTGTGGCTGCAGGATCGGGTCTCCCATCACCAGAGTCTCCTCTTCATCCGTGGGGTCCGGCCTGAAGTCTTCCTGACCCCGGAATCCTGTGTCAAATTACAAGATAAAGTAGCCTTTTGAAAGTACAAGTCATATAAAAGTGTTACTAACGTCGCCAAAATGGGGACACAAACCAGAAGGCGACCCCCGCCGGGGTTCCCCTGCACGAGTCCTCCGGCCAGCAGCTACTCCTTCACCGTGGCGTACTTCAGGATCTCCACCACCTGGGCCGAGGCTTCGCAAACGGCCTGGGCGGCGCCGTCGATCTCCTTCAGTGCATGGGTGAACTCCTCGGGGTGGATGACGATGAGGGGCGTCCCCAGTGCGGCGGCGTAGCCGGCGTCGAAGGCTGCGTTCCACTGCCTGTACTTCTCCCCGAACTTCACCACTACCACGTCGGCCTGCTCCAGGGCCGTCCGGGTACGAATGGCGTTGATCCCGGCCCCCTTGTGGTCCTTCCAGAAGGCCTTCTCCTCGGGCCCCAGGATGTCCACTCCCACATCGTCGGAGGCCGGGTGATCCGTCACGGGGGAGAGGAATTCGATGGGGAGGCCCTCCTTTTCGGCACCCTCCATGATCTCCTTCCGCCAGTCGCTGTGAATCTCACCTGCCAGGTATACCGTGAGCTCCATCATCCCCTTCCTTTCGTTTCCGTTTGATCCCGGTCTATTCCGGTCTTCCCGGTCTGGCTGCGCGGAGCAGTGGATCAGCCCAGCGCCGCGTCCAGTTTCTCGGCCAGCGCCTCCACAAACCCATCGTCCCGCATGCAGAAGAAGTGGGCGGCGATGGCCCCGAACCTCTCCGAGATCCTCCGCATTCGATCCGAAGGCTCTCCTACTTCCAGCGCCTCCGCCTCCAGGTGTCTGACATAGGGTCGAAGCTGCGCCCGGATCAGCCCCGTGTGCCGGGTCACCGCTTCGACGAGGAGGACCCGGCCGTCGTAGGGCCGAAGCTGGTAGGCGTGCTGCGCCCGGACCTGCATGGGGTACTGGAGGAGGATCCTCTCGATGCTCTCCAGGTCCACCTCCGGGGTCAAGGCCCGCACCCGGTCCAGCAGCACACCCAACCGCCCTTCCTCCGGCACCCCGTCGAAATCTGAAGGCTCCAGGGCGTAGGGGATCCCCGTATTCAGTTCCAGCAGCGCCGAGAAGATGAGCAGCTCGTGCCGGTCCCGGCGGGCTCGCTTCGCCAGCTCCTCGACTTCCCCGGGAGAGGGAGCCGCCACTTCGGGAGGTCCAATTGACCGAAAGAGCCGGACCTGGCTCAGCGGCTTCCAGCGAAGCCATCCCGCCAGCCGGACCAGGCCCCGGACGTGCCGCCGGGCATACGTGGACCTGAGGGCCCACCAACCGTACCGCCAGCGACTCCGTCGATCCATGGCCAGCGGTTCGATGAGGACGAGGACAGCCACTTCCTCTCCGGCCCGGCGAAGCCGGCGGGCGATCTCGTATCCGAACACCCCCCCTGAAGAATAGGCTCCCAGGTAATAGGGCCCCGAGGGCTGTCGCTCCCGAATGGCCGCAATGTACTGGTCCACCCAGCCATGGAATCCACTGGACGGATCCCGCTCTCCCCAGGTGAAGGGGTCCCGCACTCCGATGATCTCCCGGGGTGTCCTCAGGGCCCGGGACAGCTTCGTGTAGGAGCCCAGGGCGCCACCCGCCGAAGCGATGAGGAACACAGGTGACCGCTCCGCATCCCTCCCCTTCCTCAGCGTGACCAGGACGGGAGTTGGAGATCGGCGGGTGGGAGCCCCGGCGATCCGGAGCTGGTCCATGTGGGCCGCCAGCTCCCGGATGGTGGGCGACTCGTAAACAGTCCGGGCGTCGAGGTCCTCCTGGCCCAGGCCCAGGCCCTCCCGCAGCTGGTGTACCAATGTGAACACGGAGAGGGAGGTCCCCCCGACCTCGAAGAAGCTGGCGTCGGGGTGGACGGAAGCCTGGCCGAGAACCCGGGCCCAGATGGCCGCCACCTGCCGTTCCGTCCCGGACAGGCCATGGGAAGTCTGCTGTCCTGTTGCTCGCCTCTCCCGGTCCGCCAGGAGCCGGAGTCGATCCACCTTCCCACCGGACGTCCGGGGAAACGAATCAAGAGCCACCAGGAGAGAAGGGACCATGTATTCCGGCAGCCGCTCCCGGAGGGTCCGGTAGACCCCCGAGCGATCCACCGATGCAGGGGACACGAAAGCCAGGAGCCCCTCCGCTCCCGGGCCGCTTCCCCCTCCCATCGCTGCGGCCTGGCGGACTCCGGGATGCATGAGGAGGGTGCGTTCCACCTCCTTGAGATCGACGCGGAAGCCCCGCACCTTCACGGTCTGATCCCCTCGCCCGACAAATTCCAGCTCTCCGCCGGAAGTCCGTCGAACCTCATCCCCGGTATCGTAGAGAAGACCTTCCGGTTGCCGCACCGGGACCAGCACCGACGCCGTACGGTCGGGATCCCGGAAATATCCGCTGAAGAGGGGTGAGCCCCCGATATGGAGTCGGCCGACCTGCCCGGGGGATACGGGCTGGCCGCCCGGAGCCATGACCTCGGCCCTGATTCCGTCATCCATGGGGTGGCCCAGGGGAAGCTCATGCCCCGGGATGAACAGCTTCCGAAGGTCGCAGACCAGTGCGGAGCTGGCCTCCGTACTCCCGTAGATGGAGTAGATCCGGGTGGACTCGGAGAATACGCCCAGGACCTCCTCCGCCAGGGCGGGGCTCACGTATTCGCCCATGAGGACGAGAACCCGCAGGGAGGGCGGGCTGAACCCCGGCATGGCGAAGCTGGCCTGCAACTGAGAGGGCACCACCAGGAGGCGGGAGATCCCTCCGGTCCGGAGGGTGTGCCAGAACCCCTCCAGATCCCGGACCTCCTGATCCGGGATCATCATCACCGGTACACCGTGCAACAGAGGCTCGAAGAGCTCGTAGATGGCGTGGGTCGTTGTCATGTGCGACTTCTGACAGCACCGTTCCCCCGCCATGAAAGGATGCCGTGTCCAGGTCCAGCGCAGCCGATGGAAGAAGGATCGGTGACTGCGCACGATCATCTTCGGGCGCCCCGTGGAACCGGACGAGCACAACACGAAAGCCGGCTGGTCAGGGCTTCCGCGGCCCGGGGCGGCGGCCGGAGAAGAAGCCTCCAGCAACTCCTCGACAGAGAGCCGCCGCCCCGGGAGAGTGGGATCGAGGACCGGGCCCCCTTCCGTGACGATGGCATCGAGATCTGCGTGGCGGAGGATGTCCGCCAGGCGGGTGGAAGGGTAGGAGGGAGGGAGCGGAACCACTGCCGCATTCGCCTGGAGGATGGCCAGGACGCAGGCCACCCACTCCACGGACCGCTCCATGTGGAGCCCTACCGCACATCCATCTCCAATCCCGGTTTCACAGAGGCCGCGGGCCAGGCGCTCCACCCGGGCCCCCAGCTCCTGGAAGGTGATCCTCCGGTCCCCCTCCGCGAGGGCGATCCCATGCGGGGTCCGCCGGACCTGCGCCGCGAAGTGCTCGTGCAGCAGCTCCGGCGTCTCCGACGAACTCATCCCGAGGGCCCCGGTTCGCCGGGCAGGCCGTCCGAGGGGCCCTCCCAGGGATGCGCGGCCGAGGCGAGGGTGGGAGCCCCGCGGTCCGTCCCCTCTCCAGGAACGCGATGAGCCCGGAGATCCGGCGGCGGGCCCGGCACCGCCAGCGCCCCATACGCGGCTTCACCGGCGATCTCGGGGCCGACAGTGAAGCATACCATGGACCACGACTCTCCCGTCCTCCCGCTAGGGCTCGCCTGGAATCCGAAGGGGGTGGGACTGACTTCCACCTCCCGGGGATCGGAGAGGAAACCCACGCCCATCCCCTTCAGCAGGGACTCCTTTGCGGTCCAGAGCCGGAAGAACCGCTCCCGGTTCCCATCAGAGGAGCCCTCGTTCATCCAATCCACCTCCTTCCCCGTGAAGACCATCCCGGCGACGGCATACATGTCCGGCATCGGTCGAGGGAGCTCAACGTCCACGCCCAGAACTCCTCTCCCGAGGCCGATCAGGAGGAGGTTGTGCGAGTGGCTCACGCTGAAGCCAACATCCCCGGGGTCATCCAATCCCGGTTTTCCCGTCTCACTGTAACAAAAGACGATGCTCTCCGCCGGCACCGAGAGATGCCTGCCCAGAATCCGTCTCAGGTGCCCCCGGCCGGCCTCGAAGCGTCGTCGGTCGGTATCTCTGTGGAACCGCCCGGCCCGGGCTCTTTCGTCAACGGACAGGAGGGCCGCGCCACCGTCGAATCCGGCATGACGGTCCAGGTCCCCCAGCCAGAGGTCTACCCGCCGGGCCGGCGGAGATACCCTGGACTGGAGATGGACTGGCTCAGACAAGTGGGAATTCTCCCCCGGAAATGATGCCACAGGTCTTCTCGGATCCCCCCTTAGCAGGTTCTGTGCCCCTGGGCCGGGCAGCCCCGGAGGCCGTCCGGATCTCACCCTTCCTGTTCCTGGGTGTCCTCCTCCAGGTCCTCCAGCCTCCGGTACAGCGTGCCCCTGCTGATTCCCAGGAGGGCGGCGGCCCGCCGCTTGTTCCCTCCGGCCGTTTCCAGGACGTGCTTCAGGTACCGTTCTTCCACCTCTTTCAAGGTCGGGAGCCCGTCTCCCTTCAGGAGAGCCAGTGGCAGAGCCGTCTCCCCGGGAGGCTCCGGGAGGTCGGCGGTGGCACCGGCCCTTTCGGGCAGATGGCCCGGATCCAGCTCTTTTCCCTCGCTGAAGGTAACCGCCCGCTCCACCAGGTTCTCCAGCTCCCGGACATTTCCTGGAAAGGTGTACTCTCTCAGACTCTCGAGGAAGGCCCGGGACGGCGGGGGGGGACTGATTCCCAGACGCGTGGAATACCGATGGATGAGCCGCACGGTCAGGAGCTCCACGTCATCCCCTCTTTCTCTCAGGGGTGGCACCACCAGGTGGAACGTTTCCAGGCGATAGAATAGATCTCTCCGGAAGCGCCCTTCCTCCATGGCCGCCTTCAGATCCTGGTTGGTGGAGGCCAGGACGCGCACATCCACCGGCACGGTGCGGTCGCTTCCGACAGGCCGGACTGCGCCCTCCTGAAGGACCCTGAGGAGCTTCGCCTGGAGGGCCGTCGGCATCTCGCCGATCTCATCCAGAAGAAGGGTCCCACCCCTGGCTTCCTGGAAGAGGCCGCCGCGGGTCCTGGCTGCTCCCGAGAAGGCTCCCTTCACATGCCCGAAGAACTCGCTTTCCAGAAGGGACTCGGGAACGCCGGCGCAGTTCACGGCCAGGAAAGGCCCCTTCGCCCGGGGGCCCTCCGCATGCACCGCCCGGGCCGCCAGCTCCTTCCCGACTCCGCTCTCCCCCAGGATCAGGACCGGCCCGCGCCCCTTCGCGACCCTCTTCAGCTCCGCGAACATCTTTCGCATGGGCGGGCTTCTTCCCACCATGCCGTGGAACTCGTCCCCTTCCAGCATCTCCCGGTAGCGATGCACTTCGGAGCGAAGGCTGCGGTTCTCCAGCACCCGGGCCACCCGGAGGGAGAGATGGTCCAGATCCAGCGGCTTCGTGAGAAAATCGTCGGCGCCCTCCTTCAGGCATTGGACAGCCTGGTCTATGGTGCCAAACGCGGTGATGACGATGAACGACGGTGGGTCCGAGAGCTCCTGAACCTCCCGAAGGAGCGTCATGCCGTCCGCCCCCGGAAGGCGGAGGTCCGAAACCACCAGGCCGATCCGGGTGTCCTCCAGGATCTCCAGGGCCTTTTCCGCACTGTCCGCCGTGTGGACATCCAGCCCCTCCCCCTCCAGCTCCTCGGCCAGGAGGGAGCGAAGGGCGTCGTCGTCCTCCACCAGCAGCACACTGCTCACGCCCATCTCGGCCATCATTCCTCCCCTCGGGGGAACTCCATTCGAAACCGGGCGCCTCCAAGGGGAGAGGTGTCCACCGACACCCGGCCCCCGTGCTCCTCTGCCACCGCATGGACGATGGCGAGGCCGAGCCCGGTACCGTCACCCGGCGCTTTGGTCGTAAAGAAGGGCTCGAAGATCCTCGTCCTCGTGACTTCCGGAATACCGGGCCCGCTGTCTTCCACCTCCACCACCGCCGTGTCTCCTTCCAGGGACCATCCCACCCGAACCTGGTGGCCCGCGGCTGCCTGAAACGCGTTTCGGAGAAGGTTGCCGACGGCCTGTTCCATTCTCCGTTGATTCACATGCACCCAGGGGCCGGGAACGGCCCCGGACATCTCCAGCGTGACGTCTTTCCGCTGGTACTCGTCGGATACCGCGGCTATCCCGGCCCGGACCATCCCGTCCAGCCTGATCCAGCTTCCGGTCCCGGCGCCACTCCGACCGAAGGCCAGAAGCTGACGGACGATGGCGTCCATCCGTCGAACTTCGTCCCTGATGTCCTGGAGCGCCCGACGATCCTCGGGAGATCTCTCGTCCTGTCGGAGCGCCCGTCTCGCCTTTCCGTCGATGACGGTGAGAGGGGTCCCGAGCTCGTGGGCCACCCCGGCGGACAGAACTCCGACGGCCGCCATCTTCTCCGCCTGGATCAGGTCCTTGCGGAGCATCTCCTGGGCTTCACGGCGTTCCTCCACCTCGTCCTCCACAGCCTTCAGGGCGTCCAGCATGGAATTGAACGCCCGACCGACCTCCGCCAGCTCATGCGGCCCCACAACCTCCACCCTGCGTGCACGGTTCCCCGCCTTCACGTCCCGCATTCCCTCCCGGAGCCGAGCCAAGGGCTCTCCCACGGAACGCTGGTGCCCCCTGAGGATCAGGATGACCATCAGTGCCATGCAGGCCAGAAGCAAGGTTCCGGCCTGGGCCCGAAATCGACCCAGATGGCTGTCGATGTCGCTGCGAAGGCGGGTCACCTGGAGGAGCCCGAGATTCCGGCCCCAGGAGTCGGTGAGCGGCACGAAATAGGAGTAGACGCGGCGGCCCGCCATGGAACCGTATTCCCCCTGTTGAGCCATGTCCGAGACCAATGGGCCCAGGTCCTGGAAATCCTCGTCCGGGTGGAAGGCCCCCATGGAGGCCCGGCGGACGCCGTCGGGTCCGTACACATAGGCTCCATAGACCCTTCGAATGCGGAACGCCGACCGCAGGGCCTCCGATACGATCTCGTCCTGGTCCCTTTCCATGGCATGGGTGACAGGGAGCCGGATGGCCCGGGCGATCATCTCCACGTCTTCCTGCATCCGGGCCTCGGCCTCGGCCTGGATGGTGCGGAGGCCGAGGAACACGGCTCCGCCCAGGACCAGGAGGGCGGGAAGAAGAACCCTCAGAATGAGGCTGGTTCGCAGGCTGGTGGTCGGGATTCCGGTTTCGAAACGTGCGAAGATACTCATTGTATCAAAATGATACATGTCCCGATACGACACAACCGGGGGGGACCCCCGGGAAGACCCAAAGGAGAAGAAAGGAGAGGGCCGCGGACCGTCGGGAGTCCAGAAGAAGGCCCGGAATACCTGGCCTTTCGGGTCCCCGGCCCCTCCGGAGCCTGCATATTTCAGTCTCCCTGGCACACCCGTTGCGTTAAGGGAGGGCGAACTGGAGAATTCCACTCGGGAAGGAGACACCATGCGTAAAGCAGTCAAACACTTCGTAGCGTTCGCCACCCTTTCACTTCTGGCCCTCTTCACGGCCCCTCAGGTGGAGGCCCAGCAGGCCCCGGATCCTCCGGACAAGGAAGAGCTGGTCACCTTCACGAAGACCTACATCGACGTGATGGACGTGAGGGCGGAGATGGAGGTCGAGGTGGCCCAGGCCACATCCCAGGAGGAGGCCCAACGGATCCAGGAAGAGGCCAACGAGAAGATGACCGCCATCATCCACGACCATGATCTGACCCCGGAGCGGTACGGTGAGATCACCGCCGCTCTCAACGCCGACGAAGAGTTGCTCCAGGAATTCCAGGAAATCTACACCGAGCTCCTGGAAGAGAGAGGCACTTCACCTCTCTGATCCTGAATCAGGTCCGACTCCGAGCCTGAGCCGGGTACCCGGCAGGCCGGAAGAGAGGGGCTCCCGGAATCCAGATACCGGGAGCCCCTTTCCCATTCACTCCACCCCCGGGTCTATCGGGTCGAAGGAGGGGTGCGGGACGGCTCCGGGAAGGTGCCCGGGCCGACACGGTCCTTGTCCAGGTAGTCCACCCCCTCGGCCATCCATCGAGGCATGGGCGCTTCCTTCAGGTAATGATCGAAGAACTGCTTCATGCGAATCTGGAAGTCCTTCTGGTTCTCTTCCCTTTCCAGGTGATGGGGCTCATCGGGATAGGAGAGGAGGATGACCTTTTTCTCCATGCGCCTGGCGGCGTTGTAGAGCTCCAGCCCCTGGTTCCAGTCCACGGCCCCGTCGGCGGTGCCGTGGAGGATGAGGAAGGGTGTGGTGATCTTCTCCACGTGGTGGATGGGGGACTGGCTCACGTAGAGATCGAAATCATGGTAGGGGGAGGTGTTCATCCGCCCCTGGCTCCACTCCAGGATGGGACCGTTGGGGCTTCCGGAGCTCTTGTAGTTGATGTTGTACATGGAGATGAGGTTCGTCAGGGGCGCCCCCGTCACCACGCAGGCGAACATGTCCGTCTGGGTGAGGATGAAGGAGGTCTCGTACCCGCCCCAGCTGTGCCCCTGGATGCAGATCCGGTCCGGGTCGGCGTACCCGGCATCGATGACGGCCCGGGCCGCCGCCGTAACGTCGTCCAGGGCCGAGCTCCCGGGGTAGCCTTCGTCGTAGACGATGTCCGGCATGAGGACCAGGTACCCGTCGCTGGCGTAGGTGGACATGTGGGGCCGGTCGTCGTAGACGGGCATGGAGTACTCGTGGTGCCGCTGGCTCATCTTCTCGTAGAAATACATGACCATGGGATACCGCTTGCCCTCTTCGTAACCCGCAGGAAGGGTCAGCGTTGCCTGAAGCTGGTTGCCCCGGTCGTCGGCGAAGTCCACCAGGACCCGGCTCCCCCAGGCGTACTCGGACTGCTGGGGGTTGGCCTCGGTGATCCGTTCCGGGTCCCGGAAGCGGGCGTCGGAGACCCACCAATCGGGGAAGTCCGCGAAGGTCTGGCGGGTGAAGATGACCCGGTCCGCGTCCTCCGCCTTCCGGACCCCGGCGCTCCGGAACCCCCCCGATCCCAGCAGGGCGTCCTCCCAGAGCAGAGCCTCAGGCTCCCGCCCTTCCCGGGCCCTGAAGTACCCGGTCTTCTTCGTCTTCTCTCCGTAGACGGACAGCAGAAGCGGCGTGGAGGTGTCGATGCCGTCATCCTCCGTATCCAGGTCCAGGATCCGGAAGCGAATCTCCTCGGCATCCCCCTTTCCCGCAGTGAGATTCCGACTCTCCGCCGAGTTCAGGGCCACCTTCCAGATGTCGTATTTGTGGTTCAGAAAGACCCATTCCCCGTCGTTGGACCACCCGCCGACGCCGTAGGCGGGCTTCTCCACCGGCCGGTCGAACTCCCGGTCCTGGAAGTCAATGCCCCCGGTCCGGGCCGTCAGATCCACCGTCTCCCCGGAGTCCAGGTCGAAGGCCTGGATCTTCCGGTCCTGCCAGAATAGGAACCACCTGGAGTCGGGGGACGTCCCCATGGGGTTAATGAGGGCCTCGGTGATGGCGTGCCGCTGCCCCGTGGAGGGATCGATGCGGAAGACATCGGCCCGGTTGTCCGGATGATCCGCATCCAGCCGGTAGGCGCTGTCATCGAAGCCCACGGCCCAACCACCGTCGTCGGTGAGCTGGACCCGGGCCATGTCGTCGTCGGCCAACCGGACGAATCGCAGGCCGTCCAGGTTCACGGCGGCCAGGTCCGTGGCCCTCCGCTCCCTGCCGGCCCGGACCCTCTGAACGGACTGCTCCACCTCGTCCTTCCAGTGCCAGACGTTCACGTTGGCCCCGGGCTCCTCGCTCTCCTCCAGCGTCTCCTGCTGTTCCTTGATGCCGACAAAGATCCGGGCTCCGTCTTCACTCCACCGGGGAGTGAAGAACTCCGAGACCACGAAGCCTTCCGGGAAACCGGGGGCTTCAGACGGATCGAAGACCGTGGGATCCGGGGTCCCGGACCCCATGGAAGCCACCACCCCCGGGAAGGCGAGGAGAACGTTCTCCCGCTGTTCCATCCCCTCGGGTTTGGTCCCCCGGAGTACCGCCAGGTCCCCGGCCTCCTCCTTCCAGGTCAGTCCCTCATAGAGGTGCAGACCGGTGTTCAGGGGTTGGACGACCCCGCTCTCCAGGGACATGAGGTAGACGCCGTTTCCGGCCCTCTCCTCGGCGTCCACCAGGTAGGCCAGATGGGTGCCGTCGTCGCTGAAGGCGAACTCGGCCACGTTCCCCAGGTTTCGAGCCGTGCCGGTGGTGAGGTCCCGGAGAATGAGGTCGGCGCCCCGGGGGGCGTCCTCCCCGCCGTTCCGTGAGTTGCCGCCTTCCCGGGCCCCACCTCCGTTCGCCGACGGCCGGGGCTTCTGAACGGCCAGCCAGCGGCTGTCCCCGGAAAAGGTGAAGGAAGCCACGTTCTCCATCTCCACAGGCTCTTCACCGCCCAACTCCACCAGATGCAGGGCCCGGGGCACGGGCTTCCGCTGGTCCCGCAGGCGCTCCGCTTCCTTTTCCGGGGGGGTGGTCAGAAAAGCGAGCCAGCGGGAATCGGGGCTGAAGGCCGGTCCGGAGCCGTTCGTCACCGTGTCCACCGGCGCCGTGTCCAGCCGGTTCAGGTCCCTCCAGAAGAAGTCGGCGTCCCCCTCATTCGGGGAAAAGGCGTAGGTCATCCACCGGCCGTCGGGAGACAGGGCCACCTCGGTGATCCGGGACCACCGGCCGTACTCCTCCAGCGTCAGGGTCTTCAGCTCCCCGGGCCCGGCTTCCTCCTGAGAAAAGGCCGCAGCCGGGAGAAGGAGGGAGAAGAGGAGAAGAGCCGGGAAGAGGGAAACGGGAGCCCGCCGCCGGAGCTCGGGGCGGGAGCGTTGGATGGACATCATACCGGTACCTCCGAAAAAGCCCTGAGTGGGTTCGAAAAACGACAGGAATTCGAAAAACGACAGAGAAGGAAGTTGGGGGGTTGATCCGGTTCAGGGAAGGACAGGGAGGTGAATCGCCGGGCCGGATTCCGCCGTCCTCCGAACCGGAAACTCCGGACGTCAGGGCACCGTAGGAGAGAGAGCGACTTCGGATCCTGACCTGCCACCACCGCCAGGGGACCATTCATGTTCCACTTCTTCCTACAGGATGTCCGCTACGCCCTGCGATCCATCCTGAAAAACCCCCTGGCCGGCCTCACCATCGTCCTTTCCCTGGGCGTGGGAATGGGCATCACCACCACGGCCTTCAGCATCCTGAACGCCATGGCCCTGGCAGACCTCCCGGGGGTGGAGGGACAGGACAGGCTCATGACCTTCGCCCTCTCCTTCCAGGGAGACGAGGACCGGATCCACCGGAGCCGGCTCTCCCTGCCGGACCTCCGGATCCTTCAGGGACACCTGGAGATCTTTTCGGCCGTGGGCGCGTCGGGCTCCATGCGGATGGCCGTGGACCCCGGCGCCGGCCCCGAGCTGGTGGAAGGGGAGGTGGTGACGGCCAATTACTTCCGGACCCTGGGGGCCGTGCCTTCCCTGGGCCGGTTCTTCACCCCCGATGAGGCCGTCACCGCAGGAAGGTCCCTGTCCGGAGCCGCCGTTGCCGTTCTGAGCCACAGGTACTGGCGGTCCCGGTTCGGTGAAGATCCCGGGGTCGTGGGCCGAACCATCCGGGTGAACGGCCGGGCCCTGGAGATCGTGGGCGTGGCGGAGGAAGGGTTCACGGGCATGACCGCCGAGGACGCGGTGGACGGCGGCCGGATGCCCATGGCCCTCTGGGTTCCCCTGGCCAACGCCGCCGGCATCCGGCCTTCCTGGACGGGACCGGACCCCTTCGGCCTGGCGGCCCGCTGGCTGCGACCCGTGGCCCGCCTGGCGGAGGGCGTTTCCCCGGAGGCCGCCGTGGCAGCCCTTCCGGCCATTGCCCGGGAATTGGAAGCAACCCACTCCCGGGACAGGTCCCGGGCAGAGATCGTCCACGGAGATCTTGTCTTCGGTCCGGGAGCCGGCCCCTGGAGACCGACGTTGACGATCCTGGGGTTCATGGTGGTGCCCGTCATCGTCCTCCTGGTGGCCTGCGCCAACGCCGCCAATCTTCTTCTGGCCCGAAACGCCTCACGGCGGCGGGAGATCTCCATCCGAAAGGCCCTGGGAGCCGGCCGCCGGGTCCTTTTCCGGCAACTCATGGTCGAAAGCGGCATCCTGGCCCTGGCCGCCGGGAGCATGGGACTCCTGGTGGCCCTGGGGGCCCGGCGGTTGGCCGGAATCTTCAGCCTGCACCTGAGCATGGACGTGCCCCTGGACTGGCGGGTCTTCAGCTTCACTCTGGGAGCTTCCCTGGTCACGGGCCTCCTCTTCGGGTTGGTGCCGGCCATCCGGGCAGTGGGCGGGGATGTGGGAGACGGCCTTTCCGCAGGGGGCAGGGGAAACTCCGGGGGCAAGGAGGAGTCCCGGCTCAGAGACGGCCTGGTGGTGGCCCAGGTAGCCCTGGGCCTCCTCCTCCTGGTCTCCTCCGGCCTCTTTGTCAGGAGCGCCCAGCACGGCCTGGAAGTGGATTCGGGCATGGAGGAGGGCCGGCTCCTCCTCCTGACCCTGGACCTGGACGTCCTGGGATTCGAGGCCGCCGAGGGCCAGGCGTTCTACCGGCAGCTCATGGCCACCCTCAGGGCCCTGCCCGGAGTGGAAGAAGCGGCCCTGGCGGACCGTCCGCCCCTTCAGGGGTTCCCTTCGGTCCGGGTGGCACCGTCGTCCGGGGACGCGGAGTTCGGTGACCTGATGCCTCTGGCACGGGTGAGCGACGGGTTCATGAAGGCCGCCGGAATCCCCCTCCGGGCCGGCCGAAGCCTGGTCCCCGGGGACATGGCCGGGGCTGCTCCGGTGGCCGTTGTCAACCATGCAGCGGCGGAGCGCCTGTTCCCCGGCCATGACCCCCTGGGCCGCCGCCTGAGCCTGGCCGGGATCCAGGAGAGCCTCGAGGTAGTGGGGGTGGTGGAAGACACCCGGAGCTCCCTGTACGACCGGCCGGAGCCCATGGTCTACCTGCCCCTTTCTCCGGCGTACTCCCCCGGGGCCACAGCCTACATCCGAACCGATGGACCGCCGGAACGGGCCATGGGGGCTGTGAGGACCGCCATCCTGGCCGTGGATCCCCGCCTGCCTCTCGAGGGCCTGGAACCGGCCCGGGAGGTCCGCCGGCGCCTCCTGGCTCCCTGGCGTCTGGGATACCTGGCCATGGGCTTTCTGGGAGCCGTGGCCGTGGCACTGGCCGGGGCCGGACTCTACGGGGTCCTGTCCTGCACCGTCACCCGGAAAACCCGGGAGATCGGTGTCCGCATGGCCCTCGGCGCCGACACCGGCGCCGTGGTTCGAATGGTCCTCTCAGGAGCCCTTCGACTTCTGGCGGTGGGGCTGGGCATCGGGTTCCTGCTCTCGGCAGCGGTGGCCATCCTCCTCAAGAGCGCCCTCTTCGGAGTCTCACCCATGGATCCCTGGGTGTACGGAAGAGTCGGGGTCCTCCTGTCGGGAATCACCATCCTGGCGGCACTCCTGCCCGCCCTCCGGGCCGCCGCGGTGGAGCCGGTCCGGGCCATGGGAGAGGAGTAGGAGACCGTTCTACCGCCGGGAGCCTGTCCGAATTCCTTGCCTCGGCCGGTCTTCCCGGGCATGGTAGGAGTACACCTCTCCAGCACCTCCGAGCAGGGCAGGACAGTCCATGACCACCATCGCCGAGCTGGACCGCATCGCCATCACGGTAAAGTCCCACCGCCTCCTGCAGCGCCTTCTCCAGGAGAACCCGCGCCTGGAGGAGATCATGCGGAAGGCCATGAACGAGACGGAAGCCCTGGTGGGGGTACGGAACTGGATCCTGGACGAAATCCGCCACCGGCCCGATGCGCTGGCGTTCTATGCCAGCAAGCACCCCGGCCGGGAGGAGTTCGAGGCTCTGGAATGGAAGGACTTCGCCGCCATCCGCATCCTGGACTACATCGACAACGCCGGACGGGAGTTCCACGATCTGAACCTCCGGGGGGAGCTGGCGGTAAGCAATCCGTTCCGGCTCCTCTGGCTGGCGGTGCATCACGGCACCGGGGGGGCCCGCCCCGGGTTTTTCGAGGACATGCTGCACCTCTTCCGTCAGTTCACCGGCAGAAGCGGGCGAAGGTTGCCGGATCGGGAGCAGGTGGAGGGATGGATGGAACGATACCCCTCGGGGCTGGATCCCCGCATCGTGAAGCTCAGAGAGGAGAACCGGGAACGCATCCTGGGCCTCATGATCGACCGGATGGACCGGGGCGAGATCTCCAGCAGGAGATTCCGGTTCCGGGACGGCATGACCCGGGACGAGAAGATGGCCCGAGCCCTGGAATGGTGGAAGGACAAGCGCTTCCACCTGAGCTTCGCCGTCCGCTCCCCGGATCTGTTGAACGAGATGCTGGGGGAGTCCCTGGACCCGGACACCATGAAGGTTCTGCATGAAGCCCGGGACGCCGGCATCCCTTTCTTCGTGAATCCCTACTACCTCTCCCTCCTCCACGTCCGGGTTCCCTACTTCGCCATCGGCGCCGATCTGGCCATCCGGTATTACGTCATCTACTCCACCCAGCTGGTGCAGGAGTTCGGCCACATCGTGGCCTGGGAAAAGGAAGATCTGGTGGAGCCCGGGAAGCCGAACGCCGCCGGATGGGTGCTCCCCACACGGGACAGCATCCACCGTCGATATCCCGACGTGGCCATCCTGATTCCCGACACCGTGGGCCGGGCCTGCGGCGGCCTCTGCTCCGTCTGCCAGCGGATGTACGAGTTCCAGCGGGGCCGGCTGAACTTCGACCTGGAGAAGCTTCAACCGGACATGACCTGGCCGGAGAAGCTCCTGGTGCTCATGGACTACTTCCGGGAGGACGCCCAGCTCCGGGACATCCTCGTCACCGGAGGGGACGCCCTCATGAGCTCCAACGGGTCGTTGGAGGAGATTCTCGACGCCGTCTACGAGATGGCCCGGCGGAAGCGGGAGGACAACGAACACCGGCCCGACGGGGAGAAGTACGCGGAGCTGGTCCGGGTTCGGCTGGGGTCCCGCCTTCCCGTCTACCTGCCCCAGCGCATCGACGACGACCTCGTCTCCATCCTCCGGACCTTCAAGGAGAAGGCCTGGAAGGTGGGCATCCGGCAGTTCGTCATCCAGACCCACTTCGAGGCCCCCATGGAGGTGACGCCGGAAGCCCGGGAGGCCGTCCGGAAGCTCATCTCCGCCGGGTGGACGGTGACCAACCAGCTGGTCTTCACCGCCCCGGCCTCCCGACGGGGCCATTCGGCCAAGCTCAGACAGACCCTCAACGAGGTGGGAGTGCTCCCCTACTACACCTTCGTGGTGAAGGGGTACATGGAGAACAACTTCACCTATGCCCCCGTCGCCCGTGTGGTCCAGGAGGAAGAAGAGGAAAAGGTCGTGGGGCGGATTCCGGAGGCGCACAGGGAGCGGCTCCGGGACTTTCCCCTGCAGGCGGAGCGCATGGTGGAGAACATCCGGGCCCTGGGGAAGGCGGCGGGCCTCCCCTTCCTGGCCACGGACCGGAGCGTCCTGAACCTTCCGGCGGTGGGAAAGAGCCTGACGTTCCGGACCATCGGCATCACCCGCTACGGCCGGCGCATCCTGGAGTTCGACCACGACAGGACCCGGTCCCACAGCCCCATCATCGACCGCATGGGAAAGGTGGTCGTCATCGAGTCCAAGTCCGTCAGCGAATACCTGCGCCAGATGGACGACCTGGGAGAAGACACGTCCGAATACCAGGAAACCTTCGGGTACTCTCTGGGCGAGACGGAACCCCGTATGCCCCTGTACGAATATCCGGAATATGATTTCGACATCACGGAGGAGTTGACGAACCTGGAGTTGGCGGGCGTGGGGGAAGAGGACTGAGGGTATCCGCCGGCCATCGCCCAGGGATCGGGGATCGATGAGCCCGGACGGATTCACGTCCTCCGGGCCGGAGGGACCGACCCCGCCCTCCGAACACGGCAGGGCGCCTCGCCTTGTCGCCTGCTGTACCCCATCTTGTCCGGGCAGCCCCTTCGAGCCCGAACCCAGACCTTCGGAGGCTTTCCCGTGTCCATTCCCAGAAAAGACTTCCTGAAAGGCGCCGTGGCCGCCGGCCTCGGTGCTTCCCTGGGCCCCGAACGAGCCTCCGGCGCCCCCGGGGAGATCAGGCCGGGTTCCCCGGATGGAGCCGGTATCCAGGATCCCACTGACTGGACTTCCCTCGGAGGCAGTGTTCAGCAGACCTCCCATGGGAAGTCCGTCCACACCGTCCTGGAGGAGAGCCCTCCCTTCCTCTACGTGGATCCCTGCATGCAGGTCTGGCCCGACGCAGACTTCCATCTCATGCACCGCCACGGGGTTACGGCCTACGGAGTAACGGCCTGGGATCCCCACGCAGACATCCAGGCCGCCACCGATGGCCTCATGTACTGGCACGGAATCGTCCGGGAGCACCCGGATCTTATGGTGGTCCGAACCGTGGAGGACATCCGGCGGGCGAAGGCGGAGGTAAAGGCCGGACTCCTCCTGGCAGCCCAGGACGGGGACTGG
>CAZSDD010000005.1:25170-44464 GCA_964605505.1 uncultured Gemmatimonadaceae bacterium
CCCCTCTGCATGCGCCCCGGCACCACCCACCGCCCCACCCTGGAGGAGTTCTTCCGGATCATCGACCATGTAGTCAACATGGCCGGGAATATGAACCACGTGGCCATCTCAACCGACATGTCCATCGGCACCTACCCGGATCACGTTCACGACCCCTTCGGCGCTCCCGGATATCCCGACATTACCGCTCAATATGACCAGCATGTCACCGACGACTTTCGCTCTCCCATGCGCCAGGTGGAGGGCTTCGGGGACTATGCGGATATTGTCCAGGTGGCGGAGGGATTATCCGACTGGGGGTATTCCGACGAGGATGTGAACAAGATCCTGGCCGAGAACTTCCTCCGGGTTTGTGACGAGGTGTGGCCAGGGGAATGAGAACAGGCCGCGGCTGAAGCCCCGGGGCGACCTCCCGGAGGCCTGACCGGCCATCCGGATGGCCGCTTCCCTCAATACCGGACCCCTCTCCAGAGGGTGACGTCCCGGAAGTGGAGCTCCGTGTCCACGGCGGCGCCGTCGAGGAGGATCTTCCACAGCGACGAAGCGTGCCCCTGGATGACGTAGGGGGTCTCGAAGATCGGCTCCCGTTCCAGGAGGAGGCTCCCGATGCCGTCGGGGCGCACCTGGAGGGCCACGTGAACCCAGTCCCCGGTGGGGAGGAGCCGGGACACATCCACCTCGTACCTCACCCCTTTCGGCGCTCCCTGAACCACCATGACATCGTCACGGAATTTCGACAGCATATTCGTAGGATACTGCGCACAGAAGTCCTGGCCCGTGCTTCCGTACCCCCTCCCTCCCCCCTCCGGACGGACCTCTTTCAGGCACAGGCCGAACCGCTGCCGATCCGCCCGGGTGAGAGGCAGGCGGACCTCCATCTCCAGGGTGGCACCGTATTGAAGGGAGAAGGCTTCCCGGGACTCGATGAAATCCCGGTACCGTCCGTCCCCGGGAAAGGAGAGGAGGTTGTGCCCCCCGGCCTCCACGACCCGGGGGTGGGGAAAGGTGGAATCGGGGATCACCCAGGCGCCCAGTCCCCGGTCCTGGAAGGTCTCCCGGAACAGGACCTCGTCCGGGAGCTCCCGGGCCTCCTCTACCACCACCGGCACGCTGTCCCGGATCCATCCGGCAGCCTCGGCCATGACGAAGGCCGAGCCCACTCCGTTGGCGGTGATGATCCCCTGACCGTTCACCGAGGCCACACCGGGATGGGAGCTCGCCCACTCCACGGGGGACTCCGCCGGGGATCCGTCGGACAGGCGGACCCGGGCAGTGACGGTGTCCTGGCGGCTCCACTCCAGGGTCCTGGGCCCTCCGGTGATCTCCACCTCCCAGACGGGGGGAGCGGTCCGGTGGGGGAGCCAGCGAAGGACCACGGTTTCCGACTGGGGAATGGACAGGATCTTCGTCCGGCGGCCGGTACCCAGGTCCTCCACGTAGACATCCACGCCGTCCTCCTCGATGCCGAGATAGGCCACGGCCCGGTCCACCCCCAGGCAGACGGGCCGGTGAACGGCCAGGAAGCCCTCCCCGAAACGGGACAGCTCCCCGGTTTCCGTGTCCAGGCGGAAGCCGGCGCTGGGATCCGGGCCATTGGCGGAGATGAGCACGTACCGGGACCCTCCGCACCACTGGGGTTCCGTGAGCGTGCGGAAGCCCGGGAACACCCACCGGCCCGATTCGTCTCCCGACGGGTCCAGGACCACCAGGGTATCCACCGCACCGAAAACCACCGTGACGATCTTCCGGCCGTCGGGAGACCAGTCGCCTCCGTCCGTGATCTCCGACGGCTCGTAGAGAATCCGGGGCCGGGCCTCTCCCGGAAAGAGGAGGACCAGGTCCCTCCGGTAGCTTACGGCGGAGGGGTCTTCCGTGGTGAGAAGGAAGGTGCCTCCGTCCGGCCCCAGATCCAGGAAGCCATCATCTCCGGGGCCCCGGAACGCCAGCGTGTCCCGGCCTCCCTCCAGGTATTCCACCACCAGGGGCGGCTCCTCCACTCCTACGTATTCGCCGAACCAGCGGATCTCGCCTGCAGGGGTTCTGAAGGGCCCGTCGATCCGGTTGACGGCATTGGGGGGCCGGGAAAGCCCGGACTCCACCCCCCTCCACTCCTCCCCTCTGTAGCGGGGAGGCACCAGCTCCCGGATGGAGTCTCCCAGGACGACGAGCCTGCCGTTTCCGAAGGGCCGGTCCAGCAACTCCATGGCTCCGGCCCTCCCACCGCCCGCAAGAGCCCCGAATCCCCAGGCGGCCGCCAGGACGAGGGCCGTCACGGCTCCGAGGATTCCCAGAGCACCGGTCCCGGGGTGCTCCTTCAACCACCGGGGGATCCCCTTTTCCGCTGCCGCCCGTTGGAACCGGGCGGCTCCGTCCCGGAGCTGGTCGTGGGTGAAGTCCACCTCTTTCGGTCCCACCCATTCCACCACCTCACGGTCCAGGAGCTCTCCCATGGCCCGGGTGAAGACCGCTTCATCCAGCCCGGAACGCCGGCGCAGCAGCCCCACCGGGACACTTCGGCGCTCCCCGGCCAGGGCGGCGGCCAACTGGGCCCCGGAAGCGCTCAGCCTTTCCAACCGCTCCCGGATCAGCTCCTGCACGGACTCGGGAAGGTCCAGCTCCGCCGGCAGAGCCTCCACCGCCAGCACCCACCCCCCGTCCTCCCACCGGTAGATCCCCTCCTCCGCCAGCTTCCGCAGCACCTCCCCCACGAAGAGGGGATTCCCTCCGGTCACCCGGTGGATCCGGTCCACCACCCGGTCCATGAGCCGGGGGTCGGAGAATCGGGCCAGAAGCCCCAGGAGCTCGCCCAGCTCCTCCCGGTCCAGGGGCTTCAGCGACACCACCCGTCCCGTGGCCTCCCGAATCAGATCCTCCGCCCCCTCCTGCCACAGCCGTCGCTCCCCGGTCCGCTCCGCCAGGAGAAAGAGGCAGGGTAGGCCCGTGACCCGCCGCATCACCTTGCCCAGGAGGGCCCGGCTCTCCTTGTCCACCCACTGCCAGTCGTCCACGAAGATCGCCACCGGACCCTCGAACCCGATGGCCTCCACCATGTCCAGAACCGCATCCGCCAGGGCGGCCGGGTTCAGGTCTCCCCTTCCCGCCTCCGCCTCCCGGCCGCCCTTCTCCCGACGCCCGCTTCCGGCGGCGAGGCTGGGAAGCATGGCACTGATGACCATCTCGGATCCGGACCCGATCCCCTTGGCCCCAGGGAGGGTCATGAGCTGACGCACCAGGTCCGCCACCACGCCCCAGGGGATGCGGTGCTCTCCCCGATAGCCCTTCGCCCGGGCCACCACACCTCCGCTCTCCTCGACCCCGGCCAGGAACTCCTCGCTGATGCGGGTCTTTCCCACGCCCGTGGGGCCCAGGATGCAAGCTACGCCCGCCCGTCCTCCCACCACCCGCTTCCAGAGCCCCCGGAGATCGCCCAGCTCCTCCCGCCTGCCCACGAACTCCACGCTCTCCCCCAGGCGCTCCGGCGCATCGGCCGAGCTGCGCTTCCGGATCTCCTCCAGGCGCTCCTCCAGCCGGTCCAGGACCTCTTGCACTTCCCTCTGCCGCCCGTCCCGGGCCTCCCTCCTGGCTTCATCCAGAGCCTGCCCGGCTGCCACCACCTCCCGGGCCTCCAGGAGGGTCTCCGTCTGGAGTATCCGGGCTTCCAGGGAGTGGGGATTCAGCTCCAGGACCTCCGACAGATAGGCGAGGGCGTCTCCCGCCTTGCCCTCCTCCGACAGACGCCGGCCCTCCTCCAGGAGGGCCTGGAAGAACTTCCGTACCGTGAGCCCCCGCTGCTCCTCCCGCCAATGCTCCCAGCTCCGGCACTCCGCCAGGCTCAATTGACTCAGAAGGGGACCCCGCCAGAGGCGTCGGGCATGGTCCAGGCCACCCTCTCCCAGGGCTCTGTGGAAAGCCCTCACATCCAGGGAGAGAGCATCCGGAGAAATCGAGACCGGATCATCTCCCTGGATGACCTCCTCCCCCAGCTTCCGGCGAATCAGCCAGATGGCCTGGCGAACCGAGTGCCGGGCCCGGTCCGGCGGGGAGTCGGGCCAGAAAAGGCGGGCCAGCTCGTCCCGCCGGACTTCCCGATCCTCCAGGGCCAGGTAGCTGAGGAGGGCCAGGGGCTTTCCCACGGGAAAATCCAGGAGATCCCCCTGGGGGGTCTGGAGCTGGGGAGTTCCCAGAAGGCTCAGATGATGTCGCATGTGGATGGCGGGGTTGAGTGGAATGCCTGAAAATCCGGAGCGGAGGGCCCCTCGTCAACTCGTCGTCCCGGAAGAGGGGGCATTTTGGTGACGGAATGACACGTGTTTGACGGCGGGGCCCATCTTGGACTGAAGGCAGGGACACCATCATCTTCCGGCCGGTCCGGCTACCGGAAGCAGGCCGTCCACCTCCGGCACCCCGGCGAAAGCATGCACCAGATTCATCCGGCCCCGGGCTCACTCCACAGGATCCGTCTGACGGAACGCGCCGGGTTCCTGGAGGCCCTCACCAGGAAATGCTGGAGTGAGTTGTCCTCCAGTCTGGAAGAGGAGGGCCCGCCGCCGGAGTTTTCCGGCATCCATTCCCTTCGGGACCCCCTCCTGCATCCCTTCCTGGAGCTCCCGGGAGTCTTCCTGATCCTGGGCCCCACCCCGGATTTCGCCATTCTCCACATCGGTGCCGCCCAGGGTCCCATGGGCCGAAAAGTCTGGGCCAGACTCGAACCCCTCTCCCTTGGACGCTTCGCCTGGCGCTGGGAAGCGGAATCCGACCCGGCGCCCACCTACGCCGCCTGCATCGTCTTTTCAGGGAATTGGGGGCTCATTCCGGCCATGAAGGCCCTGGTCACCCGGGCGGCACCTTGACACCCCGGGCACCTCCTTGCATTCCAGAAGGGTCCCGGCCCCGGGTTCGCCGGGGGCGACCATAGGAGCCTGTCCGAAGGAGAGCACTCATGGGCACCACCCTGCGTCTCGGCTTCGCCATGGGAGGCGGGGTCTCCCTGGGCACCTTCAACGGGTCGGCAATGAGCCAGGCCCTGAAGCTATTGCTCCTGAGAGGGGTCGACAGGGACGGAATTCCCTATGACCGGGTGGAGTTGGACATCTTCAGCGGTGCCAGCGCCGGGTCCATGTCCCTGGCCATCATGCTCCGGGGCCTGGCCTGCCCCGACACCCGCCGGGAGGCCGGAGCCCGTTCCCGGCTGGCGGCGGAGTTCGGAGACGAGATGGAGGGACTGCCGGTCTCCACCGAATCGGCGCTGGTGGCTGCCCAGATGGTCCAGGACGTCCATGAGGAGATCTGGGTCAGGGAAATCACCCTGAAGAAGCTGCTGGGGAGGGAGCACGAAGGCGCCGCCCGGCGTCTCCGCCGTACCGCAGGGCTGGTGGACCGGGGCGCCCTGGAAACCCTGGCCAGGAAGTACACCCGGTTCCCCTCGGAACCGGTGGATCTTTCCCGGCGCCGGATCCTGGCCCACCGGGTCCTCTTCGCCAGCTCCCTGGCCAACCTGAGCCCCATCCTGGCCGATGCCAGGGAGGAATACCCGGCCCACGAGACGGCTCTGCTGGGACTTTCCGACGGCCTGACTTCTTCGGTGCACCGGGAGCTCAGGGTCTTCGACCTCCACTTCACGGATCTCTTCCACCCCCGAGGGATGGACCCGGACGGGCTCCTGAACTCCGACGTCTTTCCCCGGCGTTGGTGCCGGTACCACGCCGGCGAGAAGATCCGGGATACCCGGGGGTCGGGCCGGGGAATCGGCTCCCTACTGGAGACCCGGGGTTGGGCCAAGATGACCGCCACCTCCATCGCTTCCGGGGCCTTTCCCCTGGCCTTCGAACCGGTGCCCCTGGAGCGCCGCTCGTACGAGTTCGGAGAGACGGAGCGGGAGGGACCCTCTCTCTGGCCCCGCCGCCTCAGGGGGAAGGACCGGCACGTCTTCACGTACATGGACGGGGGCACCTTCAACAACGAGCCCATCCGGGAGGCGTTCCGCCTGGCCTCCTTCCTGGACGCCCAGGCCCCCGGGGAGGACTTCGAGCGGCTCATCGTGTTTGTGGATCCGCACCTGGTGGCCCCGGACCCGTCCCTCCGCCTGGCCCATCACGGTCTGTGGATGCTGGATGAGCCGAACCGCCTTCTGGGATCCCTGGACGGCCTGGACCTGGAGCCGAAGGCGTCCCTGGACCGCCTGATTCCGGTGGCGGCCTCCGTGGGGAAGGCGGTGATGAACGAGTCCCGGGTCGTGGAGGCCGACAAGGTATTTCGGACCCGGAAGCGGTTCCTGCTCCGTAACGAGATCCGGCAGCGCCTCAGCCAGGCCCTCTCCCCCCAACCGGAGCGTTCCGTCCTCCAGGGCCTCGTCCGACAGCTCTCCGATCTCCTGGCCGAGGACAGGAAGAACGTCATGATTCCCGCCGGCGCCCTTTCCCTGGAAGGGGAGCTCCGACGGATCATGAGCGAAGAATCCGGCGACGCCGGATTGCTGAAGGAGCTGGAAGGCCGAAGCCCGGACGAGATTTCCGCCCTCGTCTCCGATCCGGCTTCGGCGTACTCCCGGGACCTCGGGCCCTGGCTCCGGGCTCTCACCTTTGCCGCCGTGGATCGAATCATGGACCTGGAGGGAAAGATGGAGAGAGCCCGACTCGTGGCCATCTCCCCGGCCACGGACCCCTTGGACCCGGGAACCCTGGAGACCCTTCCCGGCGCCCTTGCCGGTGGCTTCGGCGGCTTCGCGTCCGAACTCCCGGGGCGGCACGAAACCGCCGTGGCCCGGTACTGCGCCCAGCTCTTCCTCCAGGAGGCCCGGAGGATCCGAAAAGAGCCCCTTCCCCGGCGCCCGGTCTTCTTCGAGGCGGACAAGGCCGTCTACCGGAAGGAGCTGAAGGAGGGGCTTGGGGCCCTGGAAGGACGCCTGGCCGACATGATGGCAGACAGCCACGTCGATCTCCTGGGGGCCCTCCCCGCCGGGGTCCTTCGCCTCCTCATCCAGGGAAAGCTGGCCGGGTTGGCGGAGGAGACGAAGAAACAATGGCGCTGCGAGCTTCGCCTGGAAGTCCCCACCAGGGACTTCGAATTCGATGGGGAGGGGTGGGCGGATCGGGATCTGGGCCCGGTGAAGATCGACGGAGCCTACCATCTCATCACCTTTGCCCGATATACGGTAGGCGAGCCTCGGCCCTGGGCCGGGCATCATGTCATTCCGGAGCGGAGGGCTCTCAGGGTGGACCGTGATCGGAAAGGTCCGCGCACCGACAAGAAGTTCTGCACCGTACAGCTTCCCACAAAACCCATGCTGGAAGAGGCGGAGAAGCTTCCCTACCCCGTCTTCGTGGCCCGGCTCGAGCTCACCGACGAGGGAAAGCACGTGAAATCCGGTCGGTGGAAGCTGGTGGACCCGGTGAGAGGCCTGGAGGAGGCCATCCTGGAGGAGGAGAATATGCCGGATGCACTCGCCGGAACCCTCCGGCATTCGTAGGATTCCGGATGTCACTGACTGCACGCGTCCTTCTCGGCCTCGTTCTGGGCCTGGCCCTGGGCATCGCCCTGGCCCCGGCGGAAACGGGTGTGGCGGCAACGGTGGTGACCTGGGTGGAGCCCATCGGAGGCCTCTGGGTCAATGCCATCCGCATGACCGTCATCCCCCTCATCGTCTCCCTGCTCCTGGGAGGGATCACCGCCTCCGGTTCCGGTACCGTGGCCAGGGTAGGAGGCAGGGCGGTGGCATGGTTCCTGGGCCTGGTGGCGGGCACCACGACCCTGGCGGGTCTCACCACTCCCTTCCTCTACCGGCTGCTGGGCGCCGAAGATGTCCAGATTCCGGAGCTGACGGGTGTGGGTGTCGTGACGGACGTGACCCTTCCTCCCTTCAGGGACTGGTTCGTGGGGCTCCTGCCACCGAACCCCGTGGGAGCGGCGGCGGAGGGGGACATCCTGCCGCTGGTCCTCTTCACGGTGATCTTCGGCCTGGCGGCCACCCGTATCCAGCCGGCCTTCCGGGACACCATCACCCGGGGGGCCCGGGCCGTCTCCGAGGCCACCCTGGTGGTGGTGGACTGGATCCTGGCCACGGCCCCCGTGGGGGTGTTCGCCCTCACCCTCACCCTGGCGGCCCAGACCGGCATCTCCGTGGTGAAGGCGGTGGCCGGATTCCTCATGGTGGTGGCCATACTCCTGACCATCGCCATCCTGGCTCTGTATCCCCTGGTCCGGATCGTGGGCGGGATTTCCATGAAGACCTTCGCCCGGGCCTGTGGGCCGGCCCAGGCCGTGGGCTTCAGTACCCGCTCCTCCATGGCCTCCCTCCCCGTCATGCTGGAAGAAGCGGAACGGACCCTGGAGTTGCCGGACCAGGTCAGCGGCCTGGTCCTGCCGGCGGCGGTCTCGGTCTTCAAGTACGCCTCACCCATGACCCGCATCGCCGGCACCTACCTGATCGCTTCCCTTTTCGGAGTGGAGCTGGGAGTCCTGGAATGGGGAGCCCTGGCCGGATTCATGGGGCTCCTGAGCTTCTACTCGCCGGGGATTCCCAGTGGCGGCCTCTTCGTCATGGCGCCCATCTACCAGGCCTTCGGACTGCCCATGGAGGGGATCGGCATCCTCATCGCCCTGGACCTCATCCCCGACATGTACCTCACTGTGGCCAACGTCACAGGCAACATGGCGGTAGCGTCCCTCATCCATGGAACCACGAAGGACGGGCCCTGACGCCTGACGCCCGATCTTTCCTGCTACCTCCTACCGCCTCACCACCGGCACCCGGATCTGTGACGGATAGGCGCTGGAGTGGTGTACCCGGTTGTGGGCCACCACGCCTTCCGTCTCATCGTAGATGTTTCCGCCGGTGTTCAGATTCCGGGTGAAGCGGGGAAAGTTGGAGCTGGACACCTCGATGCGGAGACTGTGCCCCGGAAGGAAGGTGTTGGAGGTGGTCAGGGGCCCGACCTCCACCTCGTAGACCTCCCCGGGCTCCATGAAGACCCACCTGTCGTAGCCTTCCCGGTACCGGACCCTCTGGATGGTCTCGTCCAGGTTGTAGGCCCTGCCGTCGGGATGGACGTCCAGGAGCTTGACCGTGAAGTCCGTGTCCTTGACGTCGGAAGAGACGTAGAGGGTGACCTCCACGGGCCCGCTCACCTCCGTGGCCTGATCGAAGGGCTGGGTGGTGTAGACCAGGATGTCTTCCCGTTCTGCTTCGATACGGCTCTGGTCGAAGGAGCCGGCATCGATGGCCCCGCCGATGCAGCAGACGTTCCCCCCGTAGGAGACCACCGGATCGAAGGGGTCATAGGTGAAGGCGTCGTCGTTGTCGGCCCCGGGGCCTTCCCGGGTGAGAACGCCGTCACCGTTCAGGGTATTGGCGCCGGCTCCCGAGTCCAGGTAGTAGGTCACCATCTCCACCGAGGGGGGCGGCCAGGCTTCCGCAGACTTCCACTCGTTTTCCCCCATGGCGTAGTATCGGACTCTGGGGAGGGTATCGGTGAGGGCGTTCTGCTCTCCCTTCAGCCAGTGATCCCACCACTGGTAGAGAAGCTCGTTGTAGTCCCACCGGGCATCCCCCATGCTCCGCTCCCCCACCACCGTGTTCTCCTGGGCCCGGGTGAAGGAGCAGTGGGCCACCGGAGCCACCATGGCGAACTGGTTGTTCCGGGTCTCGGCGTCCACCCCGTTCTCCCGGACGTGGTTGAAGAGGGCCAGATTCGGTCCGATGGAGACGTCGTACCAGGACATGAACCAGAAGCTGGGGACGCCGAAGGGCTCCGAAGCATGATAGAGCCCCCCCTCGTACCAGGCTGGATCCGTGGGCGTCCGCTGGATCATCCGCCCTCCGGTGGCCACCGGGGCTGGATCGGCGAAGATCCCTTCGGGGCCATTCACGTTCCGCATGAAGTCTTCCAGAGGCAGATGCCAGAGGGCCTCCGTCCAGTCCACCGACGGCATCTCCGGGGCCAGGTCGAAGTAGCGGGAGAGGCGAATGATGTCATCCCGCTGGATGTCCCTGTCGAAACGGGGACGTTGGGTATTCTGGACCCCGTAGAGCCAGGTGAAGAAGAGCATCTGCTCGGCACCGCCCCGGTACCAGTTCCCCTGCTCGTACCAATCCCCCACCTGTCCCACTCCGGCTCCAAATCCCTGGGGAACCATGGCGGCGTGGGCCGGGTGGTCCAGGGAGGCCAGCCCCATCTGCCACTCCGCCGTGGAGGAGCACCCGTACGTTCCCACGTTCCCGTTGGACCAGTGCTGGTCGGAGATCCAGGTGAGGGCGTCGTATCCGTCGGTCTTGGGCGGCCCCAGGATGTCCCACTCCCCTTCCGAGTAGAACTTTCCCCGCTCGTTCTGGTTCACGTAGGCGTACCCCCGCCGCACCGCCTCCAGAATGGCTCCGTACCGCCCCGTCATGTGCTCTCCGTCCCGCCACATGTTCATATTGTAGGGCGTCTTCACGAAGATGGTGGGGACAGGGGTGTCTTCGGAGGTTCTGGGCCGGTAGATGTTGGTGGCCAGCCGGATCCCGTCCCGCATGGGCATCATCACCATCTCTTCGATGATGGCCATCTCCTTCAGGGCTTCGTAGCTGTTTTCCTGGGCCTGTGCCGGTTCCGAAAGGGCCGAGACGAAGAGCCCGTTGAACAGGGCGGCGAGGAAGAGGACGGGGCCAAAACGGGCGACGAATCTCATGTTCTCAATCCTTTTCTTGCTGAAATCGGCGTGTTTCTTCCTGAACTCAGCGTGTCTCACTCCGGCCTCCCGGCGCCCTCGAATCCACCCTCCATCAGCACTCCCAGGACTTCCTCCAGCTTCAGGGCGCCGCGCTGGGCCATGCGGACGAACTGCTCCGCGTCCTCATGTTCCGTTCCGGACCCCATGCAGTGGAGGTCCCCCCGGGAGAGCCACCAGTCCCAGTAGGCGTTGGAGGCCCTGCGGCCCACCTGGTGGACGGCCCTGCGATCCCGGTACCTGTGCCCGGAGGCGAAGCCGATGGCCATGAGCCCCCCGGTGAGGAATCCGCAGAGGTCCCGCTTCCCGACCCCGCCACCGAACACCGCCGCCGCGTCCAGGTGTTCCTCCGAAAGGTCAAATCGGCGGAGAGCCGCCAGAAGCATCATCTCGGAGCAGGGATAGCCCTTCCCCTCCAGTCCCGCGATCTCCCGGGCCATGGGAGAAGCCGCCACGGCCGCGGCCTCCTCCGGAGAGAAGGGAGCCAGAAAACCGGGGCCGGGGCCCTCCTGGCCGGTGGCGGGCCGGCGCCGGGGCGAAGAAAGGCCGTGGGCAAAGGACGGCGTGGCCAGAACCGTCAGGGGGATGGCCCCCAGAAAGCTCCTTCGGGACAGACCGGGAGAAGCCATTCGTCACTCCTTGGAAAGATCTCCATCGTTCCGCAATCGCTGCGAATAATTCCATCAATGAACCCTCACGGAGACCGGGAAGCAAGTCCACCGGAGACCAGGGACCAAGTCCGGCGGAGACCGGGGAGCAAGTCCGGCACCTGTCCCGTGACCTTTCCCCGGGGGCCTCCTCATGCCAGGTTGTCGGCAGACCAACCCAGTGAAGGAGGCGAACCGTGCGATTCCTTGGTACCATTCCATTTTCCCCGACCCGACACTTCGGGTTCCTCCTCTTGTCCATCATGACTCTTTCGGCCTGTGCAGACAGCGGTCCCCAAGCTTCCAGCGTTAGCGGTCACGAGAATCCCCTCCTGGCCGAATGGCACACGGAGTTCAAAGTCCCGCCCTTCGACCTCATCGAGAGCGGCGACTATCTCCCGGCTTTCCGTGAAGCCATGGAGATGGAGAAGGCGGAGATCGACGCCATCATCACCAACCCGGAGCCGCCCACCTTCGCGAACACCATCGAGGCCCTGGAGCAGAGCGGTAAGATGCTCACCCGGGTGAGCCGTGTGTTCGGGGCGGTAAACGGCGCCCACACCAACGACACCCTCCAGGAAACGGCCCGGACCCTGGCGCCGGAGCGGGCCGGCCACAGCACCGACATCATCCTGAATGCCGACCTCTGGACCCGTGTGAAAGCCGTGTGGGATCAGCGGGATGAGTTGGACCTGGATCCGGAGCAGAGCAAGCTGCTGGAGGAAACCCACAAGGGGTTTGTCCGGGCCGGGGCAGACCTGACCGGCGAGGCCAAGGTCCGGATGCGGGAGATCAATTCGGAGATGGCCGAGCTCACCACCCAGTTCGGGGAGAACGTCCTGAACGAGACCAACGCCTACGAGCTCCACGTCACCGACACCGTGGATCTGGGAAATCTTCCGCCGAACCTGGTGTCTCTGGCGGCGGAGGAGGCCCGGAACCGGGGCCACGACAGCGGATGGTCCTTCACCCTCCAGAGGCCCAGCATCAATCCCTTCCTGGAGTCCTCCCCGAACCGGGAGCTCCGCCGGGACCTCTTCATGGGCTATGCCATGCGGGCCAACAACGACAACGAGAACGACAACAAGGAGATCCTGGCCCGCATCGCCGCCCTCCGTGCCGAAGCCGCGGCCCTCAGGGACTACCCCACCCACGCCCACTACATCATCTCCGACAACATGGCCGAGACCCCGGAACGGGTCATGGACTTTCTCATGCAGGTCTGGGAGCCGGCGCTGGAGGTGGCCAAACAGGAGCGGGACGACATGCAGGCCCTCATGAATGAAGAGGGCGTACCCGGGGATCTGGAAGCCTGGGACTGGCGGCACTACACGGAGAGGGTCCGGAAGGCCCGCTTCGACCTGGATCCCCAGGAGCTTCTTCCCTACTTCGAGGTGGGCGCCGTCCGGGACGGGGTCTTCATGGTGGCCAACAACCTCTACGGCATCACCTTCCACCAGCGGGACGACCTCCCCCGGTGGCATCCGGATCAGCAGGTCTTCGAGGTCCGGGAAGCCGACGGGAGCCACCTGGGGGTCCTCTACATGGACTTCTTCTCCCGGCCCAGCAAGCGGGGCGGGGCCTGGATGAACTCCCTCTCCAAGCAGGGGCGCCTGGGGGAAGAGGCCTACCCTATCGTCACCACGAATTTGAACTTCGCCGCCCCCTCGGGCGGGGGTCCGGCCCTCATCACCTTCGACAATGCCATCACCCTGGCCCACGAGATGGGACACGCCCTCCACGGGCTCCTGTCGGACGTCACCTACGAGAGCCTGGGTGGGACCTCCGTGGCCCGGGACTTCGTGGAGTTCGGCTCCCAGATCATGGAGAACTGGATGGGTGAGCCGGAAGTGCTCCGCCAGTACGCACTGCACTACCAGACGGGGGAGCCCCTGCCGGACGAGTACATCCAGAAGCTCCAGGACTCCGGGACCTTCAACCAGGGATTCGTCACGGTGGAGTACGTGGCCGCCTCCCTCCTGGACATGGCCTGGCATCTCCTGGAAGAACCGGTGGAGCACGACGCCAACGCCTTCGAGGCCGCCGAGATGAATCGCATCGGCCTCATCGAGGAGATCATTCCCCGCTACAAGAGCACCTACTTCAACCACATCTTCAGCGGCGGATATTCTGCCGGTTACTATGTCTATCTCTGGGCCGAGGTCCTGGACAAGGATGCGTTCCAGGCCTTCAAGGAGACGGGAGACCTCTTTGATCGGGAAACGGGCCAACGCCTCCGCGACGAGATCCTCTCCAGGGGAGGAACGCTTCCCGGCATGGAGCTGTTCGTGAATTTCCGGGGCAGGGAGCCGGGGATCGAGGCCCTCCTGGAAGCCCGGGGGCTCATCGCCTACTGAATTCGGCGGAGGGGAAAGCCTGCAGCCTGCCACCTCGGCTTCGGGTTTCCGTTCCGGACAGTGAACGCGGGGAGGTCCGCCGGCAGGTGGGCCTCCCCGTCACGTATGGTCGAATGAAACTGCAGCCCGGAGACGGTCAGGAACCGATTTCGCCTCGGGTGTACAAGGGCCGTTGAAGGGGTTGGACCTCTCTTCAGCGTCGAAGGGAGGGGGAAGAAACCCCACTCGAGAACGAAAGGCAGAGAAAATGGCCAACCGCTCATTATGGTCGCTGGTCCTGATCCTCGTCTTCCTGATACCGCTTTCGCTCGAAGCGCAGAAGACGTTGCCGGCAGATCGAGGACCCTGGGAGGTGACAGCTTTCATGGGGGGATTCGATGACGATCCCGAGTTCGACCCTGATGGAAGAGCCCTTTTCATCAACCCGGACAACAACATCCTCTTCGGCCTGGGGCTGAACTACCACTTCCCCTTCGGGTTCTACGTGGGGGCCAGCGGCCGGTACGTGCCCCTGGACATACACCCCGCCGCCGGAGGTCTGACGGACCTGGACGCCTACTTTTTCAGTGGAAACCTGGGCTATACCCTTCCCCTCCACGAGCGCCTGGACCTCTACGTCCAGGGCGGCCTCACCGGCGCGAGTTGGAACCCTGATGTGGGCGACTCGGAAGTCGATTTCGGCTTGACCTACGGGGGCGGGGTGCGCCTCTACCTCATGGAGAACGTCGCCCTCACCGGGGACTACCGCATGACCCAGATCCCCACGGCCCTGGAGGACGTCTCCGGGTCCGTCGCCAACATCGTTGCCGACGAGACCATGTGGGGATATTCCATTTCCGGTGGGATCTCCTACTTCTTCGGAAGCAAGGACTCGGACGGAGACGGCGTCAAGGACAAAGACGACGCCTGCCCCGACACCCCCATGAACGTGGAGGTGGACGCCAGGGGCTGTCCGGTGGACTCGGACGGAGACGGCGTGCCCGACTACCTGGACAACTGCCCGGACACGCCGCAAGGCGCCAGGGTGGACAGCCAGGGTTGCCCCATGGACTCGGACAATGACGGGGTCTTCGACGGCCTGGACCGGTGCCCCGACACCCCGGCCGGCGCCACGGTGGATTCCGACGGCTGCCCCATGGACTCGGACAATGACGGGGTCTACGACGGCCTGGACCGCTGTCCCGACACGCCCCGGGGCGTGGAAGTGGACCGGGAAGGGTGCCCCCTCCCCGAGCCCGAGCCCGAGCCCGAGGTGTTCAGAACCTTCAGTTTCCAGGACGTGAATTTCGAGTTCAACTCGTCTAGTCTGACGGCCCAGGGAAGATCCACGCTCCAGGCCATCGGTGACACCCTGGTCACGCTGACCGCCGCCGACATCGTGCTGGAGGGCCACACGGACAGCATCGGCTCCGAGGAGTACAACATGACCCTGAGCCGGGAACGTGCCGAGTCTGTCCGGGATTTCCTGGTGGATAGCTTCACACAGCTCACCGCCGATCAATTTGTGGTGAGGGCCATGGGCGAGTCCCGACCCATCGCAGACAACAGCACCGATGAGGGCCGCCGGCAGAATCGAAGAGTGGAGATCATGCTCAGAAGATGATCGTGAAGGGCCGGTCCGGACCGGGGGCAGACCTACCGGGTCGGAACGCTGGCGGCGTGGTCTGCCGCCCGGCCCGACGAAGCTGATGAGGGGAGGGTCGCCAGAGTGGCGGCCCTCCCCTACTTTTCGGGCCTTTCCACCGGGCCTTCCCGCCAGGGTGGGAGAACGTCGCGTCACTCTGGGACCGTCCCAGCCGGATGAGGCGCAGGCATCCGCACGGAGCGCCGCTTGGCCACTCTCCTCAACACCGTCGCCCCCGTCTTCGGAATCCTTCTGCTGGGGTTCCTGGCGGTAAGGGTGCGGATGCTGGAGGAAGCCGGCGTTCAGGGCCTGGTCATCTTCGTCTTCAACTTCGCCATCCCCCTCCTCCTGTACCGGAGCCTGGCCACCACTGAGCTCCCGGAGGACATCCGCTGGAGCTTCATCCTCTCCTTCTACGGCGGATCCTTCGCCTGCTACTTCCTGGGGATGGCCCTGGGAAGAGGTGTCTTCAGGAGGAACCTGGCCGATCAGGCCATCTTCGGCATGTCCGCGGGTTTCTCCAACACCGTCCTCATGGGAATTCCCATTTTGCTGACGGCCTACGGGCCCGAGGCCACCCTGCCCATCTTCCTCCTCATCGCCTTTCACGGCCCCACCCTCATGCCCCTGACCACAGCCCTGATCCAGGTGGGGCGGGGAGGTGAAGTCTCAGTGGCGAGGCAGGTGAGGACGGTCCTGTGGGAGTTGGTGAGAAATCCCATCATCATGGGGCTTCTCCTTGGGCTGGCGGCGAACCTGGCGGGGTTCGCTCTCTCCGGCGGCCTGGACCGGACGGTGGAGCTCCTGGGCTCGGCGGCAATCCCCTGCGCTCTCTTCGCCATGGGGGCCTCCCTGGCGGGCTATCCACTCATGGGCGACGTGGCCCCGGCTCTCCTCCTGGGCGCCGTGAAGCTCATCCTGCACCCTCTCCTGGTCTGGGTCCTGGCGGTTCCCGTCTTCGGGCTGGACGGAATCTGGGTACCCGTGGCCGTCACCATGGCCGCCATGCCCTCCGGGGTGAACGCCTATCTGTTCGGGGCCCGGTATGACGCGGCGCCCGGAGTGGCGGCTCGAACCATCCTTCTCGGAACGGTGGTGTCGGTGGGGACCATCTCCCTGGTGCTGGTTCTTTTCCAGTAGTCTATTCGGGACCTCGGATCGCGAACGGAGGCAGACAGGCATGCCCAATCTGAAGCCCTACGCCGGAATCGCCCGGGCCCCCTTCCTGGCTCTCCCGGTGACGCTGGTCCTCTGCGGAGCCGGAGCCGCTGCCATGGAGGGCACCGTCCGGTGGGATCGTTCCCTCCTGGCCCTCCTTGGGCTGGTGGCAGCCCACACGGCCGTGAACGCCCTGAACGAGTGGAGCGACATGCGCCGGGGCATCGACCTGCACACGATCAGGACCCCCTTTTCCGGCGGGAGCGGGACGTTGCCGTCCGGGGCCGCCCCCCCGGGAGCGGCGCTGGGCCTGGGGGTGGCCGCCGGCATCCTGGCCCTCCTGGTGGGGCTCTGGTTCCTCCGGGTGGTGGGGTGGGGATTCCTGCCCTTCCTGGTGGTGGGTGCCTTCTTCATAACGGGGTACACCGATGCCCTGGCCCGGATGGGGATCGGGGAGGTGGCGGCGGGGCTGGGTTTGGGCGGACTGGCCGTCTCGGGAACGGCTTTCGTCCAGGACGGCAGCCTCGGAGCTGTGGCGGCGGCAGCTTCGGTCCCGGCCTTCCTCATGACCTTCAACCTCCTCCTCCTGAACGAGTTTCCCGACGAAGCCGCTGACCGGAAAGGGGGCCGGAATAACCTGGTCCTCATGCTGGGGCGCCCCGGGGCCGCCCGGGTCTACGCCCTGGCGGCTCTCCTGGTGCCGGCCTGGATCGTAGGAGCGGCCATCGGTGGGATCTTTCCACCGTGGGCCCTCCTGGGCGCCCTTCCATCCCTCCTCCTGGTGCCGCCCGTCCGATGGGCGTTCACGCGGCCCGAAGAGCCCGTTCCTCTTCCGGCCCTCGGCGCCAACGTGAACTGGAACCTGGGAACCAACGTGCTCCTGGGGGTGGGGCTCTTTCTGGCGGCATTCCTGTAGAGGGGAGGCACCGTGGATCACGAAGCACCGTCCCGGGGGCGGCCTCTCCCCCGGGACATGGATCAGAACTCAGACCCTGAAAGCCTCATGAGGCCCCTGATTCTCTCCGGGATCTCTATTTCCCTCCGGGGGCCTGCTTCCGGGGCAGGAGTTCATTTCGCATGGCGGCGTGGTAGGCGAAGGTGGCCATGACCACGGCGTTGACCATCATGTCCTCCGGCACCAGCCCGTCCACCGTGTCCATGTTGGTGTGGTGCCGGTTGGGGAAGTAGTCGATGGGGTCCTGGATGAACTGCCAGCCGTTCAAGCCCGCCCGGTCGAAGGAAAGGTGGTCGGTGCCACTGGTGTTCCCCGGTGCCAGCGTGTTGACCCCCAGGTCCTCCAGAGGCTCCATCCAGGCCTTGAAGATGGGGGCTACCAGCATGTTCTCCTGCAGGTAGATTCCCCGGAACTGCCCCGTGCCGTTGTCCATGTTGAAGTAGCCCGAGAGCTTTTCGTAGGCGGGCTTCGTTCCCTCCTCCGGGTTCCCGAAATGGGCCCGGACGTACTCCCGGGATCCGTTCAAGCCCCCCTCCTCGTAGCTCCAGAAGGCCACCCGAATGGTCCGCCGGGGCTGGACGTCCAGGGCTTTCAGGATCCGGGCCGCCTCCAGCGCCACCGCCGAGCCCGAGGCATTGTCCACGGCCCCGGTTCCTCCGTGCCAGGAGTCGTAGTGTCCCCCCAGGATGACGATCTCGTCGACCAGGTCGGTTCCGGGAATCTCACCCACCACATTGTAGTAGTAGGGGTCCGAGTCATCCACGACGTTCCGGACCTCGGCCTCCAGGCGAACGGGGATGCCCCGCTCCAGGATCCGGTAGATCCGGTTGTAGTGCTCCGTGGCCAGGACCACCTCCGGAAGGCTGGCCAAGACTCCTTCGTAGCTCCGGTCCGCCCGGCTGTCGTACCGGCTTCCCACGTAGACCGTCCCCTCGTCCCCCCTGCCGCTGCCGATATCCACCACCAGGGCCACCCCTTCGTCCTTCAGGAACTCGTGCAACTCCGCCGTGGAAAGGCGTTCCTCCTCCTGGGACCCCTCCCGGAGGGCGTTCACCTGGGCCATCGTCAGGGTCACCGTTCGGCTGTCGTCCTGGCCCACGGAGGTCCGGGACATACGGGCCAGATCCTCCTCGGTCATCCGTTGGGCATCGGGGGTGAACTCGGGCTCCGTGGGCGTGGGCTCCCCGGCCAGGGCGATCTTCCCGTTCAAGGTGCCCCGATATGGCGCCAGATCCGCCCGGGTCCGGGGATTCACGATGACGGCCTCGCCCTGGATCCTCCCGTCCGTCCCCGCCGTGAAGGCCTTGGCGTAGGCGATGAGGGGCTGGTAATCCGGGTCCATCATGTGCACCGAGACGTACTCGTTGTCCCAGTTCACCCCATGCTCGCCGGCCCGTTCGAGAACAATGCTCTCCAGGCCCACCTCCCGCATCTTCTCCTGGGCCCACTCCTGGGCGCGGCGCATGCTGGGGGAGGCCGTGAGGCGGGGCCCCAGAACGTCGGCCATGTAGCCCACCATGTCCATGACCTGGGAACGCTGAAAGCCTTCCTCTCTGATCTTGGCCACTATCTCCCAATCCACCGGCTCCTGGGCCGGCACGGGCTCCGGGACAAACGACATGGACACAAAGAGAAAGGACAGAAACCAGAACACACGCATGAGAAGACTCCTCTCGAAATTGGCCAGCAGAAAGATCCGTCGGTGATGTCCGGCTGGACCACCGTCACCCCCTCCCTGAGCCGGGCCAGAGGGACGCCGGGCCCCCGCTCCGTTTTCTCGGTCTTCCCGCTCCGGAGGTGCGATGAGATTGGCCCATTTTCGGGACATCGGTCCTCCGGCGCGGTGTGG
>CAZSDD010000005.1:44564-60850 GCA_964605505.1 uncultured Gemmatimonadaceae bacterium
GAGGTGCGATGAGATTGGCCCATTTTCGGGACATCGGTCCTCCGGCGCGGTGTGGCTGGAGATACGCTCCGGAGGTTAGGGGGGGAGAGGAAGAGGCGCTAGGGCCCCCGGTCGCCATAGGGACCCAACGCGTTCCGGAGGAAATGGGTAAAGATGGGAAGAGCCACACTGGCGGCCTGCCATCATTCCCGGCATCCTCGGTAACATAGGCATCCAGAAAGTACCTGGCGCTTCGGATGGGCTCGAGCCGCCGGGGGCCACACTCTATTTCAGAGGATCGCGTCCAGGTACAGGTCCACCCTGAACCGGCTGGGCCCGGTGAGACCCTGGGAGAGATCCATGCGAATGAGGCCGTCCAGCAGACTGGTCCCCACCCCCACGCTGTACAGAAGGTCGTCCTCGTCGAAGTCGTCCCGGTGGCCGGCCCAGGCTGCGTCTCCGAAGACACTCAGGGTCACGGCCTGGGTGTAGACCTTTGCCACCTCCAGCCGGGCCCTGGCAAAGGACGGACCGGATCGGACGCCGGCCTCGTAGCCCCGGAGGGTCGTGGGGCCTCCCATGAACCAGCTTCGCTGGATGGGGGCATCTCCCCAGGTGGTGCCGGCCCCGGCTTCCAGGCCCACCCGCCACGTGGGATCCGCTACCGGGAGCGCCACCCTGAGGATGGCGCTCGCCCTCCCGTAATTCCGGGTGGCGGTGCTGTCCGGGCTCCGCCAGGTGGCGGCGTGGCCGTAGAGCTCCAGGCCCACCTGTGGGGCTTCCGGATCCGATCCCCACCAGGGCATCAGGTACAACTCACCCCCCGCTTCCTCCACCTCCCGGGCCTCCAGGTTGGGACGGAAATCCCAGCCGTCATCCAGAGCGTGGATCAGGGCGAACTCCGTGGCCCGGTAGACCGGGTCCTGACGCTCGACGTACGCCCGGAACCGGAAAGCCTCCCGCTCGGCTTCGGGAGAGCGCCAGAGAAGGTCCGCCCCGGTGGCCATGAAGTACTCCCCGTCGTCCCGGCCGAACAGCAGGGCGTTCAGAGAGTTCCCCAGGCCGAGATATCGACCCCGGAGGTCCGTGGGACGGAGCTCCCGGAAGGCCCCCAGGGCTACCCGGCGCTTCACCCCGGATCTCTCCAATTCCAGGCGGGTCTTGGGCTCCAGGTCTCCGAACCCGAAGAAACCCGAGGCCCGGAAGTCCAGGGGCCCCATGAAGCTCCCGAAGGCAGCGTCGAATCGGCCACCCAGGGCCGGGCCCTCCACCCGGTTGTACCGGAGGAGGTCATGGCGGGCCCATCCGAGATTGAAGTCCCAGGGCACTCCCTGCATGGGAACCGGCGGCAGGTCCGCCAGCGCCTGGACCATGTCGGAGAGCTCCTCTTCCGACGTGAAGCCCGGGGCATCGTCCCAGATGGGGGGCGGCAGGTGACGGCTTCGCTCCAGGAGGCTCTCGTCCTCGGGGATGAGATACCGGGACACTCGGTTTCCGGATCTGCGGGTCACGTTTCCGGCGGGCTTGTAGGGCACTCCGTCGGCATCGGTGAGAAGGGTGGCCAGAAAGGCCATGGCCTCAGCCCGGCTCTCGAAGTGCCGTTCCTCCCCATCCGCCCCCGGGGCCTCGGCCACCTCGTCCTGTGTGGTGACCTGCTCGATGTCGTAGGAGACGTCGAAGGAGATGGGCATCTTCAGGACCCCCACCTCCACCTCTCCCTCCATCCGCATGCTCCGGGGAAGCCAGACCCGGAAATCCCAGAAGGAATATTCCAGAGCCACCAGGTTCATCCGGAAGATCCAGGGTTTCAGCAGGCCGGGAACCATGTCGAACTCCCCGGCCTCGGACTCTTCCCGGACCTCCGGGATGTCCCGGATCACGTCCAGCTCACGGCTCAACCGGAATACGGCCCGGACCAGTGCCCCCTCCTCCGCCTCCACCCAGAGGGTTCCGGCGATGCGATGTACATCGGCTTCCCTGGGCAGCACGTCCAGCTGGATGGTCCGCAACCTTCGGCCGTCCGGTAGTGAGAGGGTGAGGGTGTCGCCGCTCTGAAAACGGTAGAGGGTGTCGGACCCGGCAGCCAGGGGGTGGTAGATCCAGAAGTCCGATTCCTCCGGATTCGTGATCTCTTCCTCGGCATCATTGGAGATTCCGAAGAACAGACGATCCCCCCCGGGCTCGAAGGGCTGGTCGATGGTGAGATCGTCCAACCACCCCAGGTTCCCCTCGGCCCTGGCCGTCTCCCTGCCCGGGTGCTGGGACCGGGCGCCCAGGACCTGGACCAGGGCATCATGATCCCGGTCCCAGAATGCCCGGACCGCCGACTCGTTCCGGTAGAGGGTCCGGTCCTTCAGGGGCGTTCGGATTCCGGCGGCGATGCGCTGCTTGATGACGGCGGTATACCGGACCACCGTGGAATCGATTCCCAGCCAACTGTCCTGAGCCGAGCGGAAAAGAGCTTCCGCCGTGGGATCCAGGAAGGCGTCGGGGGCCAGGGGGCTCCGCTCCTGGCCAGAAGCGCCCCCCCCAACTGCCAGAAGGGAAGCGGCCAGGACCGGCAGGAGTCCGGCCCTGGCAAAGGGCGGGGAACTGTCGGTGGGTGCCGTCATGACTCCACGCCGATGCCGCTTGAGGTTGAACCCGTCTTCCATCAGTCCTCGAAACATCAGTGCTCGAACCGGATTTCACGGAAGTCGTCCCAACCCACCCTGACCCATCCGCGGCCCGGGGTCCGGGCGTCGTCGCTCACCTGAATGAAGATCCCCTTGTTGTCCTCGTTAACGTCGTTGGAGCCTTCCAGCTCCAGGACCCTCCCGTCCAGGAGGGTTACCAGGGCGCTCCGGGAAGTGTCCCGTTCAATGGCGCGGATCTTTCCGAACTCCACGTCGTAGACGATGTCCCGGTCCTCCCCGTCCAGAAACTCCCAGGAGTGCTCCTCGTCGGCGTCCCACCGGATCCAACCCGTGTGCTCCTCTCCGTTTCGGGTCGTCACCGTACCTCGAAGCCGGTGTCCGCCGTCGAACTCATCATACCCCACCTCCCTTTCGGGCTCGTGGAAACGGACGGACCGAAACTCGTCCCACTCCACCTCGACCTGGCCCAGTCCCGGGTCGGAGACCTGAACCCCCCGGTGCCCGTCGTCCACATCATTGGATCCGGAGAGGAGCATCTCCCGGCCATCCCTCAGGGTCACCCGGGAACGCCCCGGTTCCTTCTCCATGGCCACGATGTTCCCGAAGGCGATCTCCCGGCTCCGGCCCTCCTCTTTCCCGTCCAGGATGTCGGTGGTGAGGATCTCGTCCAGGTCCCACGAAATGTAGCCGGTGTGCCGGTCCCCGTAGATGTCCTCGACGGTTCCGTGGAGGCGGGTACCGCTGGGAGGCGACCCGGGGGGCGGGGCACCGAACCGGATCTCGTCCAGATCCCGCCATCGAAGCTCCACAGCCCCTTCCCTGGGATCCTCCATCAGGATCTCCCGGATCCCATCCCCCAGGTCCGTGGCGCCTCCTTCCAGCTTCACCCATTCTCCGGACTTCAACTCCAGCTCCGCAGCGTCGTCGTCCAGGACCACCAGCCGGCGGATATGACCGAAACGGATTCCGGACTCGTGACGATCGGGGAAGTCACGGTCGTCCCAGGAGACCCGAACCCCCAGGAACTCGATCACCCGGTCCGGCTCCTCCTCCTCCGCCAGCTCACGCCAGAGGTCCACGGCGTCCCGGGAAGGCTCCTTGCTCCCGTTCAGGAGGTCCGCCCAGCTCCCTTCATTCCGATCCCAACGGATGTATCCCTCGTAGGTCCGTCCCGCTCCCGTCTCCACCCGGCCCCAGATCCGGTTGGCTTCCTGGGCCGCCAGAGCAGGGGAAAGGGAAGGCGGAAGAGATGTGGAAAGAAACCCGAGAACCAGGAGCAGGGCGGTCCGGGAACAGTGGACGGAGCTCCCGGCCAGGAGCGCACGGCGGACATTCATGGGATCGACTCCGGGGTTTTCACTGGCACACGGGACGCGCCGGAACACGGCCAGGGATCCGGGGCGAACCGGGATTCGGCGGCCGCGGGACCGACCGTCTCCCGGACCATCCTCCGTACGGAGAATGGTGCCGGGGGGTTTCGACAGACGGCCGTCCGTTCGGGGCCCCGGATTCAGGAAGCAGGCCTTCAGGATTCAGAACCTGGCACTGAGGAGGTTCACCGCCAGAGCCGGCCGGAGCCTGAAGCCCTTCGGGTCGTCCACCGGAACCATGGCGGGGAAGACCCGGGGCGTGTCCAGGGTGATGCGGCCCCCGGAAAAACCCAGGAGAGCGCCGGTGGCGTCCGGGTCGGACGGCCTCCCGGGGAGGATGTGCCCGGGCTGGGCTGCCGCTGCCGGTCCCCCTGCCCCCATCCGATCCTCCCCGGGGCGGTCCCGGGTCACCGCGGCCGTCGTCGCCAGCCCCGCGATGCTTCCGGCCAGGGGAATCCCTATGGCCACATCTTCCGAATCCGGCTGAAAGATGAGGTCCAGCCCGACCCCCCCCAGGAGCCCCATGACACCGCCGATGCTGATGAGGCGGGCCCGGGGCCGGCTCAGTTTCCACCGGCGGTTCAGGAGGGCCGCGGAGATCAGCCCGGCATTCCCGGCCAGGAGAGTCGTGGCCAGGAGCCCGTCGTCCTCCTGATCCAGGAGCGTCCCCCCCGCCAGGCCGAACCAGCTGCCCCAGAGGCCCCCGAAGCTCGCGGTGGTGGCCGTCCCGCTGGAGATGGGATTCCGGGCCAGGATGGCTCCGCCGGCGATCCCCGCCAGCCCCCCCAGAACCATGGACCTGAGCACGTCGCTCCCGTCCGGATCTTCCCGGTAGCAGTAGTCGAATTCGCAGTATTCCTCTCCCTCACCCAGGTCCAGGGCTTCCATGAGACCCCACCCCTGCCAGGTTCCCCAGAGGCTTCCGAAGGTGATGGCCCGGACCTGCCCCTCGCTGAGGGAACGAGAGCGGGCCAGCTTCCGGCTCCCCAGGAAGCCGGCGGGCCCTCCCAGGAGGAGGCCGGCACCGTAGGCTCCGGACGCCTCGGCGTCGAACGCCCCCGGTATGGCCACACCCAGCCAGAGGCCATAGGTGGTTCCCCACACCATGAGCTCCACCGGACTGCCCCGGCCGCTACCCTCCGACGGCACCGCCCTCAGGACCTCCCTGGCCGTGATTCCGGAGGGTGTATCCCCAAAGCGCTCACTGATGAAATGATACAGTGCCTCGGCCACCTTCCAGTCTCCCTCCGCCTCGAAGGTCCGGGCGGCCTTCAGGAGAACGGCGGCGCTATCGGCAGGCGACAACAGGGTCTGGGCCCGGACGGGAGCGGCTTGAAGCAGCAGGGCGGAAGCCAGGATCAGGAGGAAGGGAAATCGGCGACGCATGGCAGGATCCCCGCTGGAGAAGAAACGAAACGTCAGGAAGTTTGATAACCCGGTGAGGCAATCCAGGATCCCCGGCCCGGGAGCGGGTGTTGGAAGCCGGCGGCGAAAGCATAGCTTTACAGAATGAGCATCCACGGCACCATCAGGAAGATCCGCAGGCAGGTGACTTCGTTCACCGCCACCAACCGCGTGGTCTCCTTCGGCGGGGTGGGAAGCAGCAGCCTGGTGGCCCACCTGGAGAACGGGGACGAGGACCGGATCTGGTACCACTCCCGGGACAAGCATTGCCTGGATCCGGAGCTTCTGCCGGAGGTCCGGAAGAATCTGGAGGTCCGGGCCTGCTTCATCTACGGGGACCCCTTCCACTCGGTCCTGTCCGTCTTTCGCAGGGGTCTCCAGCAGCGCCATGAGAAGAGCATGGCACGATCCATCCCGGGCTACCGGCCCGTGCTCCGAAGGAACACCACCGTCCGGGAGTATCTGGACTCCGGCGTGGACCGCTTCTTCCTGACCCGGCACCTGGAGAACTGGGTGGGATACCAGGGCTCCGGGGTGAAGATCATGGCGGTGAAGTACGAAGCCCTGGGTGACCACATCCAGGAGATCCTGAGCTTTCTGGAGTGCCATCGTCCCTTCCAGGTCCGGCCTCGAAAGAGCCGGTACGACGACCAATCCCCGGAGATCCAGGAAGGCCTGGAGCGGATGTACGGAGATCTGAGGGCCCGCATTCAGGATCTACCCTCCCTGATTCGCATCAACACCGGATGACCGGTGGGACTGGCCCTCTTCCGCCGGCCCCCCTTTTCCCGGCCATGTCATCGTTGCCTGCCCGGGACCCCTGTGCCCACATTGCAGGTACGGCGCCCTGCCCCGGGGAGTCCGGGGTACTGCTCCATCGGCCCGAATCAGGCCCCGGACCGTGCAGGGTCGGGACGCTGCTTGCCCCTCTGGAACAGGAGGCTCCCATGTACGGAACGATTCTCCTCCCCCTGGACGGCTCTCCCTTCTCGGAATCCGCCGTTCCCGTCGCGCTGAGCCTTTCCCGCCGGACCGGAGCGGGGATCCGTCTGGTCTCCATCGTGGAGACCTTCTCCACCACCCTCCTGTACGATTGGGAGGACGGTGCCCGGGAGCAGACGCTCCGGTACCTGGAAGAGGTGGCGCGCCGGATCGAAGAGGACGCCGGGGGCCCCGTGGTTCCGGAGGTGAGGGAGGGATACGTGGTGGAGGCTCTCCAGACCCAGGCGGATGCCGCCGATCTGGTGGTTATGGCCACCCACGGGCGGGGGGGGCTTTCCCGGCTGTGGCTCGGCAGCGTTGCCGACGCGTTTCTCCGACATGCTTCCAGGCCGGTGATCCTGGTCCGCCCCGGGGAAGAAGAGGAGATGGACATGACGAGGGACTGGACCCTTTCCAGGATGCTGCTGCCCCTGGACGGGAGCCCCGTGTCCGAGGCCATTCTGGACCACGCTGTGGAACTCGGTTCACTGTTCGGGGCGGTCTACCACCTGGTGAGAGTGATCCCGGCCCCAAAACAGTTCTCCAGCTATCCTCCGCACATGATGCAGGAGAACCGGGAGCGGATGCAGGAGGCCACGGAAGAGGCGGCGGCCTACCTGAAGGGCCACGGCGATACCCTTCGGGCCAGGGGGATCACCGTGGAAGAAGAGGTCCTGAGCGGGGTCCAGCCGGCCCACGGGATCCTGGCCGAAGCCGAGCGGTCCGGGTGCGACTTCATCGCCGTGTCCGCCCACGGAAAGGGGTTCGTGTCCCGGGCAGTGCTTGGCAGCACTTCCGACAAAGTGGTTCGGGGAGCCCACAATCCCCTTCTCCTCTATCGGGCCGAGGACGGTTGATCACGGCCGGTCGGGTTGTCACGGCCGGTCAGTATCTGGGCACTTGCCACCCCAGGATCCCGAGATCCTCCCGGTTCCGGTCCAGGAACTCCCGGATGGTGTTCATGGAAACGGACAGGGAGATCCCGTAGAGGATCCGCTGGGCTCTCTCCAGGTAGATCCGTCCCTCGTACAGCATGCGTTCGTCCGTCATGTCATCCATGGCCTCCGTCTCCGGCGTCAGGCGGTACTCGACCCTCCCCGCCGCCGCTCTGGCGATGCCGACCCACTCCAGTCCCCCGGTCTCTCCGCGAACGGCCAGGATCGGGCCGCCGCTGATCCCCTCGTTCCAGAGGCCGTCGATGAGGAAAGAGGTGGTGGCGGGCCGCAACGGTTCGCTGACGATGCCACGGGTCACCACTGGATATCCACCGGGATGCCCCAGGACGTAGACGAAGGAGCCCCAGGAGAGCCGGTTGGCATTGCCCACCGGCACCTCCAGAACGGAGAGGGCCAGGCTTTCGGTTCCAGCCGGATAGGAAGCCCCGATAAGGGCCAGATCGGCAGGAACGTTACGGGCCAGGACCTCGAAGGGCTGGATGTTCTCCCAGTCCACCAGGAAATTTTCCTGCCGCCTCCTCACCGAGACCCGTTCGATGACCCGGGGCTCCCTGGCCCCGGGGGGCCTCCGCCCCGTCCCCTGGAAGTATTCCACCAGGGTATCGGGAAAGTGTATCGCGTGTTGATTGGAAAGGAGGGTGACCCGCCGGCCGGCCCGGGCGATCTGGACTGCCGAGGCCTGCCGGGTGTTGGAGCTGGTGAAGGTGTCCACGGCCCGGGCCAGGACATCCGCCCCCAGACGATCCCCTTCCATCGGTGCGTCCCCGGGAGAGAACCGGTAGTGCTCGTAGACTCCCGTTACCTGGATGCGCTTCACCGCCCTGAAGGCGAGGTCGATCTGCCCCGAGATGTCCTGGCCGGGAAATGCGGTCTGGTAGTAGCCCTGGGGATCCCCTTCCAGGGCCACGTATCGGGTGCATCCGGCGGCGGCGAAGCCCACGAGAAGCATAGCGGCCACGGCCCGGACGGCAGGGAGCGGGCGTCCACGCCCTCCGATTCCAGGATCCGCATCCGAGTCGGGGAGCGGGCGCCCATGCCCCCCGACTCCGGGGTCCGCTTCCGTGTTATGGAACAGCGTCTTGAATTCTGGCATGACCGAATTTAGCCCCACCTGGAGCGGGTTCAATAGCTTTCCGGTTGTGGTTCCCATGAAATGGATGAAAGTTCGATTCGTAAAGACCGGTAGATCACACCCTGCATCCGGGACTGCCATGAACTCCAGGCCAAAGAATCGGGCCCCCCTGGCCCGCCCGTGCCCTTCCGGACTCCTTTTCCCAGTGCCGGGGCTCGTCCTCCTCATGGTCCTCCTGGGCGCGGGCGTGGGGCCGGCACCCCTGGCTGGACAGGCCCGGGCCATCTCTGTCCGGGTCTCGGGCCCGGCAGGCCCCATCAGCTATGCCACGGTGGACCTCCTGTTCGGCGGGGAGGTGCTGATGCGTGGAGGCACCTATCCCGATGGGGTGGCCCACCTGAGGGGACTTCCTGCGGGTACATTCGATCTCCGAATCGAAGCCCTGGGGTTCGAGACCCGGCGCCTGTCGGGAATCCGGGTGGAATCCGGCGCCCGGGTCCTGGAGGTGCAGATGGTCCTGGCTCCCATCGCCATGGAGGGGCTGACCGTCCGTGCCGAGCGGGTCCAGATCCGACGCGACAACACGGAGTTCAACACCCGTGTGGACGAGACCGCCATCCGACTCCTCCCCATGACCCACGACCCCCGTGACCTGGTTGCCCTCACCCCCGGAGCCCGGCCGGGTCACATCTGGGGAGGAGCCAATTTCCAGGCCAACAGCTACCGGATCGACGGCCTCTCGGCAAACCACCCCGGGCTGGGAGGTGATCTGCTGCAACCGAGCATTCACTGGATCGACCGGGTGGAGGTCCGGGGCCTGGGGTCGGGGGCGGAGTACGGGGGCTTCCAGGGAGGGCTCGTGGACGTCGTCACCAAGCAGGGGACTAACGACTTCCAGGGGTTCTTTCGGAGCACCTTCGAGCACGACGCCCTGACCGGAACCAACCTGGTGAACACCGAGATCGGCCGGGAGGTCACGGACCGGGTGGACCTGGAAGGGGAAGTCCGGGGCCCGGTGGTCCGGGACCGGCTCTTCTACTACCTCTCGGCCAAGCGGGTCGGCCAGGACAGTCGCGCCCTGAACCACCTGAGTCAGACGGATGGAAAACACACGCCCATCCAGGAAGAGCGGACGGAAAGCAAGCTCTTCGGAAAGCTGACATGGACTCCGGGACCGAAGCATCAGCTCGAGATATCCGGAGCCTATACAGGCACGGAAGCCGACAATTTCGGCATCACCGGATTCGAGGCTCCCGGCGCTTCCCACCGATACTCGAGTCCCACCTGGTTCGTGAACGGATCCTTCCGGGAGCTTCTCGGGGATTGGGGGGTGTTGGAGGCCCGGGTGAACCACTTTTCCAGGGATGAGCGTCGCGAGCCCTACCAGGGTGAGGACGTTCCGGGCATTCGAACCTTCGCCCTCACGCCGCCCTACACGGCGTTCGGCAACGCCCCCTTCACCCTCCGCAGCGCACCCGCAAGCACCTCGGCCAACCTCCAGGGAAGCTTTCGCATCCGAACGGGAACCCTGGAGCACAGCGTTCGGGTAGGGGCTGAATTCACCCGGGGAACGTTTCTGGATCGTCGCATCCGGAATGGGGGCATGACCTGGCTTTCGGCCAGCGTCAGCCGGTTCGATCCGACGGATCCGTCCACGTGGACCCACGTGAGCTCCCGTCGGGTGGCCAGCCGGTGGGGGGGGGAGGTCCACCTGGACGCCGACGTCACCAATGCCGCGGCCTACGTCCAGACCGCCTGGTCCCTGGGCCCTCGCGTGGTCCTGTCCCCGGGACTGCGCTGGAACGAATGGAAGGGTTGGATCACGCCCACATCGGGAGACCGGTTCAGGGCCGTCCAGGACCGGGGCTGGGATCCCCGCATCGGCCTGGCGGTGGACCTGACGGCTGACGGCACCCTGGTGGCCAAGGCCCACTGGGGACGGTACCACCAGAACCTCATCTCCCAGATGTTCGACCGGGTGGCCGGAGCCGACGTCTTCACCAACGAGGAGTTCTGGTACTACACGCCGGGCGACCTCAGCGACCCGACGACCACCTTCACGGAGGAGGAGCGGGACGCCATGGCCGAGGACTACCGGTTCGTCAAGGCCGGGGAGATCGTCCTCAATGAAACGGGGCCCCTCCAGGACTACCGGCAGCCGTACGTGGACCAGTGGCTGGTGGGGCTGGAAAAGCAGGTGGGAAACTGGATGAAGTTGGAGGCCCTCTATACCCGGAGGTCGAATCGGGACATGGTTGCTCTGGTGGACCGGAACCGTGATTCCAACTACACCCGGTTCACCGACGTTCGGGTATTCGACGGCACCGGAAAGCCGGTTCCCTTTTCCGGTGGGAGCGTGTTTCTCAAGGAATTGTACGTCCCGAATTACACGGTGGCGGAGCGCCTTCGATGCCTGGCCAAGGGCGACTGCCCCGGCGCCCTGCCGGTTCCCGGGCTCACGGCGGCCGACACCCTCAACCTCCGGTGGAACCCCGACCACGTTCTCACCACGGCCCCCGACGGCAGGCGGGAGTTCAGCCAGATCCAGCTGACCCTGGAAATCGCGCTTCCCGAATGGGGGGGGTCCCTCTCCTTCGTCAAGATGGACCTGGAGGGCAATCTGGACAACGTGAGCGGCTACGCCGACCCGGAAAGCTATGGGGCCGGGCCCTACGTGAGGGTGAACGAGGGGGTGAACGCCTATGGCACGCTGGAGAACTTCGCGGACCAGGAGTGGAAGGTCTCCGTCTGGGGCAACCTTCCCTGGGACCTGAGGGGGGGAGCCTTCTGGACCTTTCAGTCGGGGGACCATTACTCCCCCCGATGGCGCCTTTACGGCCTGGGGTTCTTCAGCTACAGGGTCGGCACCGGAGCCCTCCTGGAGGGGGGTCTCGTCCAGTATCCCGGGCAGGAGGTGGATTACATGCTCATGGGACCCCTGGAAGGGCACAACATCTATGTGGGTCCACGGGGAAAGCCGACCCTGGAGGAACGGTCCGTCCTGGATCTTCGCCTGGAGCGGCTATTCCGATTCCGCGGCCAGGATCTGGCCATGTCCCTGGACGTGTTCAACATTCTGCGGAACGAGGCCATCACGGAGTTGAACACCATGGTGAACAACGGTCCGGATTACGGCTTCCGCACCAGTTACACCGTCCTCGATCCCGGCATCGCCCCGAACCAGTACTACGAGGCCGTCCAGGAACGGGTTCCGCCCCGGTCCGTTCGCCTGGGCCTGGCGGTGTACTTCTGACCCTGGCGGCTCCCGGCCGGGCCGGTGCCCGGAGACCGACGGAGCCTCAGAAGACCCGGTTGAAGCGGCCCCAGATCTCGTCCCCGGCCTGCCAGTATCGTTCCACGGCACCGTCGGCCAGCTCGTGGACATACCGGGTGAGGAAGGCCTCCGCCGCCGCCGGATCCTCCTGGTAGAGCTCCAGGGCCCGGGCCTCCACCTCGGCCTGCCGGCCGAAGGCTTCCTCCTCCATGGGGCGCCAGACCGCCTCCAGCACCGGGTGCAGGTCCTGGTAACGGATGTAGGCCAGCTTGCTGGCCCGACGGAAGGCCCACCAGGCGCAATCCTCCCGGTACTCCCGGCGGCCGTCCACCAGGTAGGAGTCGGGCATCTGGCTGATGCCCATGTAGAAGGGGAGGTGGGGCGTGGTGGCGGGGTTGTCGTAGCCCAGCCAGACCAGGCCGCCGATGGGGTCCGGCAGCCATTCCCGGGACTGGGTCACATGGACATAGGTGGCCCGGTCCGAAGCGATGGTCCGCTCCCGGTCGATGCCGAAAAGCTCCCGGTAATCCTCGTTCATGAAGGGATTGGCCACGGGGCTCTTCACAACCTGGCCGTCCCGGCCGGCCACGGTCAGCCGGCGGGTCATGTCGTATTCCGTGTCGGCGTAGGTATCCCGGAAGATCTCCAGGAGATCCGCCACCGTCACCTTCCCGTCGGGCTTCACCGACAGGGGGTAATTCTCGGACTCGGGATGGAGCTCCAGGGAGGGGGCCAGGAGCCTGAGGGCCCGCCATTCCCGCCGCCGGGAGTAGAGGCTCGTCCGGTCGGCGTAGGCGTAGGCGAACTGGAAGGCCTCTCCGGAGTCAGGATCCCACCAGCCCATCTCCCGGGCCAGGCTGAAGACGTTCTCCGAGGCCAGGTAGTTGTCGGGGTCGTCCAGATCCAACTCCAGAATCCGATGGGAATTGGCGCTGACGGCAACATGGTCGTCGGGGAGGCGGACCGCAGCCCAGACGGCCCCCACCTTCCCCTCACCGGGTCCCAGGATCTCGAAGAACCAGACCTCCCTGGGATCCGCGAAGGTGAAGCACTCCCCCCAATCGCTGTATCCGTGCTCCCGGGTAAGCTCGTCCGCCATGCGAATGGCTTCCCGGGCGGTGGTGGCTCGTTCCAGGAGGAGCCGGTAAAGCTCCGGCGCGTTGATCATTCCCGCCCGGCTCCGAAGGGCCCGCTTGCCTCCGGTGGTGGTCTCCCCGATGGCCAGCTGGTGCTCGTTCATGATGGGGTACGCGGCGTTCATGAACTTCCAGGTACGGCTCACCTGGGGAATCTCCCCGGCGGGAATCCGGTCCTCGTCCTCGGGCCCCTCCGTGAGCTTGGGCTCCAGCCAGACCGTGGCCATGGCTCCGGGCTCGTAGGTCCGGCCCGGCTCCATGCTGATCCAGGTCCGATCCGTGTTGGAGTCGCAGGAATGGCTGGTCATGGTGGAACCGTCCACCGAGGCCAGGCGACCCACCAGAACGCTGGTGCACCCCTCGGGGTGAACGGTCTCATTGGAGACCTGGGCCTGAAGGGAAGGAAGGAGGCAGAAGGAGAGGGCGGCCAGGAACAGGCCTGAGATCCGATTTCGGTGCTGGAGACCGGAGGGCATGGCGAGAAACTCCTTTCCGGGGAAAGGGCCGGGTGAAGGCGGTGCCGGGTCACCCCCCGCCGGAAGACCGGCGGAGGGTGGCTCGCTCGGGCCAGGCTGGATTGTATGAAGATGTCCCCCGGGACGCTATTCCTCCCGCATGATCCCCAGTCTCAGATCCTGAAGCGTCTGGATGGGCACCGTGGTGGAGGCCCCGGTAAGGGGGTTGAAGAGATACCGGTAGCTGTGCCCTTCGATTCCCTGCTCCCACATGAAGCGCCAGCCCCGGACCACGAAGGGGCAGGCATCGTTGAAACAGAGATACATGTACTCGTTGGGCCAGTCGATGATGGGATCGTCGGGGACCTCCCACTTGCTCAGGGACTCCCGGCAGTGGGGACAGGCCAGGGTCTCGCCCACCCTTCGCTTCCTAGCCGCCACCATGTCCGGATCCGCCGCCTCAACCGCCGTCTCGTCCGGCGGCGTCCGGCGGGGCCGGCCCGGCGCCCCACCCTCCTTCTCGGCGAAGAGGGCGAAGACGGGATCCGAGGGCACGCCGGTTTCGTGGTACCGGTCGTCCTCCGGCCGGGGAAGGCCCATGGAGACGAAGAGCTCCGGATCCGTGAAGGCCCCACCCTCCCGGAAGAACTCCTCCACCAGCCCGATGCGCTCGTGCTCCGAAGAATCCTCCCAGACCCGGACCACTTTCGGCGGGAACCACCGGTTGCTGAAGACCACCAGGAAGAGGCCGCCGGGCTTCAAAACCCGGGCCACCTCCCGGAAGACCTCACCGGGGTCGGTCAGATATTCCACCGAGACCACGTTCAGGACCAGGTCGAAGGTGTCGTCCCCGAAGGGGAGAGTCGGATCGGCGTTCAGGTCCTGGACGATCCGGTCCGTCAGGACGGGATTGGCGTCCAGCTCCGGCTGGTTCAGTCCCAGACCCGCCACCCGGGACGGGCTCAGGCTCTCCGGAATGTGGGAGTCCCAGGAAGCCATGAGGTCCAGGATTACCGGGGCCTCCTCGGTGACCAGGCTCTCCACCAGGCTCTCCACGGTCTTCAGGGCCGTGGCGTCCAGGTGCTCCACCATGCGCTCGGCTGAGTAGAAGTTGGCGTCCGGGGCCTCGTCGGCCCGGACGAAAGCGTCCTCCGCCGCCAGAATGTGGCGGGTGAAACGGGGATCCACCCCCGCGGCTGTGCTGGTGCTCATGATATTTCCTGCAAAGAGAAAAAGCGGGCTCTCGAGCCTTCGAAACAGAGGGGCCGCATAGCGGCCTGTTCCCCCTACCCCCCGGGCCCAGGCGGGTTTCAGAGGAGGGGGGCCGGCTACCCCCGCCGGGAATCCGACGGCCCGGGCAGCCGCCGGCGAAAGGTTTCACCCCCGGAAACGGGACCTTATCTTGGCGCCCGGCACCCCTTTTCCCGGAAAGGCAGACGAATGGCGAAGAGCAGATTCAAGGTCCCGCACACCCTGGTCCTTCTCTTCGGGATGGTGATCCTGGCCCAGATCCTCTCCTACGTCCTCCCGGCGGGAGCCTTCGAGCGTGTGGCAAACGCCGCCGGGCGCCTGCAGGTGGTGCCCGGGAGCTTCCATCTGACGCCGGAAGCCGGCGCCCTCCCCCCGTGGGCCATGTTCACCGCCATCCCCAAGGGGTTCAGCGCCGCCCACGAGATCATCTTCTTCGTCTTCATCATCGGCGGCGCCTTTGCAGTATTACGGGCCACCGGGGCCGTGGACGCGGCCCTGGGCGCCCTCCTCCGACGCCTGGGAAACCGGCCCTTCTGGCTGGTGGCCGGGGGCATCCTCATCTTCGCCGTGGGCTCCAGCACCATCGGGATGGCCGAGGAGTACCTTCCCTTCGTGCCGGTGCTCATGGCCCTGGCGCTGGCCCTCGGCTACGACGCCATTACGGCGGTGGGGATCATGACGGTGGGCTACGGCATCGGGTACGGGGTGGCCGTCATCAACCCCTTCACCGTCCTCATCGCCCAGGACGTGGCGGGTCTCCAGCCCACCTCCGGCCTCTGGTTCCGGCTGGTCCTCATGGCGGTCTTCCTGCCCATCGGCATCCACCACGTCTGGTCCTACGCCAAAAAGGTGGGCGCGGACCCGTCGTCCAGCCTCATGGCGGATATCGACACGGCGGGGGAGGCCCCGGGGGGCGCCGTCGGCAAGGCGGCCAGAGAAGGGGAGGGGTCGGGGTCGGGCTCGGACGACGGGGCGAGCCCCGGGGAGGACCACCCCCACATGACGGGAACCCACAGGCTGGTCCTGTTGGCCGTGGGCGTCGTCCTGGTGGTCCTCATCTACGGGCTGAGCCAGTGGCACTGGTATCTGGTGGAAATGGGGGCGTTGTTCTTCGCCCTGGCCATCGTACTGGCCGTCATCGGTCGAATGAGTCCGGACCGGACGGCCGTGGAGTTCGGAAAGGGGGCGGCGGAGCTCACCACCACGGCCCTCATGATCGGGGTGGCCCGGGCCATCCAGGTGGTCCTGGACGAGGGCGGGGTGGTGGACACCATCGTACACGGCATCAGCGTCCCCCTCCAGGAGCTCCCCGGCGCCCTCTCGGCCGTGGGGATGTTCTTCGTCCAGAGCCTGGCCAACCTCTTCATCCCCTCGGGGAGTGGACAGGCCTACGTCACCATGCCCATCATGGCGCCCCTGGCGGATCTGGTGGGGGTGGGCCGTCAGGTGGCGGTCCTGGCGTATCAGTTCGGGGACGGGTTCACAAACATCCTGGTGCCCACCAATGCCGTCCTGGTGGGGATTCTGGCCATGGCCGCCATCCCCTTCGACCGGTGGGTCCGGTTCATCCTCCCCTTCATGGTGAAGGTCTGGATCGTGGGATCGGTGGCCCTGGCCGTGGCAGTGATGATCGGGTACAGCTGAGTGACGCCGGGTCCCGGGAGCCCTGTCCCGGGGGCCCCCCCCCCCCCCCCCCCCCAAAAAAAAAAAACGGCGGCCCCCGGTAATAAAAAGGTGTGGGTTTGACCCAAAACCCCCCCCCCCCCCCCCCA
>CAZSDD010000005.1:60860-66949 GCA_964605505.1 uncultured Gemmatimonadaceae bacterium
TCTCAGAACTTCGAAAGCCGGCGGCCCCTGGAGATGACCTGGATGGGATTGACCCGATCTCCGCCCTCCCCAACGGCCTGGAGGGCCCCCGTGTCCGGGTCTTCCCCCAACCAGAACCTGTCACCCCGAAGCTCCCACACTCCTTCGATGGCCCTGAGCCAGGCTTCCGTGGGCCGGATCCTGGGAACGATCCGGATGTCCTCGGCGGGCGCGTCCTCTGGCATGCTCTGCTCCTGTGAGGAATGGAGGGCTGTTTCCTGGGTGGAAATCTGCCATCCTGGAGTCAAAGAAGCGTCAAAGCACTGTAACTACAGGGCTTCGAACCGCCTGCCCACTTCGCCCCAGTCCACCACGTCCCAGAATGCCTGGATGTAGTCTCCCCGCCGGTTCTGGTACCGGAGGTAGTAGGCGTGCTCCCAGACGTCGATTCCCAGGAGGGGGGTCATGCCCCGGGAGACGGGATTGTCCTGGTTCGGGGTGGTGGTGACGTCCAGATTTCCGGCCGGCGTGGCCGCCAGCCATCCCCAGCCACTGCCGAAAACGGAGCCGGAAGCCTGGGAGAACTGCTCCCGGAAAGCCTGAAAGGACCCGAAACGATCCCGGAGGGCTCGTCCCAGAGCCCCTTCGGCCTGGCCGCCTCCGGAGGGGGAGAGGGCGGGCCAGAATAGGGCGTGGTTCATGTGGCCGCCGCCGCTGTTCCGGACGCCGGCCTGCACCTCCGCCGGAAGGCCGTCCCACTTGCCCACCAGCTCCACAAGGCTCAGCCCGTGAAGCTCTCCATGCCCCTCCAGGGCAGCGTTCAGCTTGCTCACGTACCCGTCGTGGTGCCGGCCATGGTGGATTTCCATGGTCTGGGCGTCGATGGCGGCTTCCAGCCCGTCGGAGGCGTACGGAAGCTCCGGAAGCGTGAAGGGATAGCGCTGATCCGGGGCCCCGGGGACCTGGAGAGGTATGCGATAGAATGCGCGGTGGCCCGACTCGGAACCCTTCAGGGACCCGGGCAGGATCGAGGCGCCGGCAGCGGCTGCCGAGGCTCGGAGCATCTGTCGGCGGTTGATGATGCTGGCGAAGAACGACATGACGGGAAGACCTCCTCTCTGGGAAACGGTCGGTGCTGAAGGCCATTACACATCAAGGTGCGGAAGGTGCGAAATTCGCCCGGATTCAGGCTGAAGCGATGCCGGCCTGCACTGTGGGGCGCGGCTCCCGGGCCCTGGATGCTCCAGGATGCTCCGGGATTCCACCGGGGTTGTGCCGGAGGCATGGGATGTGGGATCTTTTCGTGAAATCCGGCTCTCAATCTTTCACTGGTCCTCCCGTCAACGCGGCCTGATGATGACCCTGATGATGAACTTCTCCAGATCCTTGCTTCCCCTTTCCCGGCTTCCTCTTTCTCGCCGCGGCGCTCCTGGAGCCCTCGGCCTCGGCCTCGTCCTCCTCCTGGCCCCCCTGGCGGTCCTGGCATCGGAGCTTCCCTCGGGAGCGAAAGTACCGGCCGTCCGGGACACGCCGGACGCCTCCAGCGGCCAGTCTCGGCCCACCGGCCCCATCTTCCGGGACGGACAGACCCAGGTGGTGCCGGCATTCGAGAACCCGGAGGAGTGGATCCGGGAGGAGCTCTGGGTGGAAACGGAGCTGGATACCGACGGCGACGGCAAGCTGGACCGGGTCCATGTGGCCGTGGTGCGGCCGGCCCAGACCGAGACGGAAGGCCTGAAGGTCCCGGTGATCTACGAGTCCAGCCCCTACTTCTCCGGCACGGCGGGGGTGGACCTCTCCTACTTCTGGGACGTCCATCAGGAGGTCGGGGGCCCGCCCCCGGAACGGGCCCCGGCCCCCTCCGTTCAGACCCGGGTCCGGCCCGGGATCTCCGGCTCCCTGGTGAACACCTGGGTGCCCAGAGGCTTTGCCGTGGTTCACTCCGAGGCCCCGGGCACGGGCCTCTCGGAAGGATGCCCCACGGTGGGCGGACCCCCGGAGGCCCTGGCCCCCAAGGCCGTCATCGACTGGCTGAACGGCCGCGCCCGGGGGTACACGGAGGCCGACGGCGGAGAACCGGTGAGGGCGGAATGGAGCACCGGAAAGGTGGGGATGACGGGGACCTCCTACAACGGCACCATCCCGGTGGCGGCGGCCACCACCGGGGTGGAGGGGCTGGAGGCCATCATCCCGGTGGCTCCCAACACCTCCTATTACCGGTACTACCGCTCCAACGGCCTGGTTCGGAGCCCCGGCGGATACCTGGGAGAGGACATCGACGTCCTCTACGACTTCATCAACAGCGGGGACCCGGAAGGCAGAACCTACTGCAACACCATCTACCGGGACGGGGAGATGGCCGCCGGCCAGGATCGGGTGACGGGGGATTACAATGAGTTCTGGGCCGACAGGGACTTCATGAACCGACTGGACGGGATCCGGGCCGCCACCCTCATGTCCCACGCCTTCAACGACTGGAACGTCATGCCGGAGCACAGCGTGAAGGTCTACGAGCACCTGAGGAAGCGAGGCGTTCCGGCCATGGCCTACTTCCACCAGGGGGGGCACGGCGGGCCACCGCCCCTGGAGCTCATGAACCGGTGGTTCACCCGGTACCTGTACGGGGTGGAGAACGGAATAGAGGACGATCCCAGGGCCTGGATCGTCCGAATGGGGGACGACCGGCAGGAGCCCACGCCCTATCCGGATTATCCCCATCCCGAGGCCTCTTTCGTTACCCTCCACCCGGGAGCCGGCGGAATCCGAGCCGGTGCGTTGAGCCTTGATGCAACTCCGAACCAGGGTGCCGAAACGCTGGTGGACAACTTCTCCTTCTCCGGGGCCACCCTGGCCCGGGCCGAGTGGACGGATCACCGACTCCTCTACCTGACCCCGGAGCTCACGGAGCCCCTGCACATCTCCGGCACACCCCGCATCACGATCCGGCTGGCGGCGAACCGGCCGGCGGCCAACCTCTCGGTCTGGCTGGTCTCCCTCCCATGGACGGAGGAGCGGACAGCCCGGGGCGGGCTCGTCACCCGGGGGTGGGCAGACCCCCAGAACCACGCTTCCCTCACGGAGAGCGAACCCCTGATCCCGGGACAGTTCTACGAGGTCACCTTCGAGCTCCAGCCCGACGACCAGGTCCTCCAGCCGGGCCAGCGGCTGGGCCTCGTCATCTTCTCCAGCGACCGGGAATTCACCCTGAGGCCGCCCCCGGGAACCGAGCTCACCGTGGACCTGGACGGAACCCGCCTGGAGCTTCCGGTGGTGGGAGGTGAGGGGAAGCTGAGAAGGGCCCTGGGGGGCTGAGGAGAGGACAGCCGGATGCCCGGATCGATCCTGAAGGCAGGCGTGGTCCTTCTGGTCCTGGTCGGGGCCCTGGCGGTCTACGCCGGGCACGGCCTCCGGAGGGGTCCGGAGCTCCGCTCCGCCACGGTGGAGCTGTCCGGCCTGCGCGAACCCGTGGAGGTCCTCTACGACTCCATGGGAGTGCCCCACATCTTCGCCGCCTCCATGGAAGACCTCTTCCACGCCCAGGGGTACGTCCACGCCACCCATCGCCTCTGGCAGATGGAGATGTTCCGTCGGGTTCTCCAGGGCCGCCTGAGCGAGATCTTCGGGGCCCGGACCCTTGAAACGGATCGCTTTCTCCGGACCATCGGCATGGAGGAGGCGGCCCGGGAGGGGATGCCGCCGCCGGAAACCGAGATTTCCCGCCAGATGGAGGCCTATTCGGCCGGGGTGAACGCCGCAATCGACGGCTGGGAGGGTTCCCTGCCGCCGGAATTCGTCCTCCTCCGCTTCCGGCCGGAGCCCTGGGAGCCCTTCCTGGTCCAGGGCATCGAAAAGATCATGGCCTGGGACCTCTCGGATTATCAGAGGGGACTGGACCTGGCGGCGGCCCGGGAGATCCTGGGAGACTCGGCCCTGGCCCCCCTCATGCCCCGGTACCCCGAGTGGGGCGTGACCATCGTGGAGGGGTGGCCGGAGGAAAGGGCCGCCGAACCCGCCGCTTCGGGCACCGCCCTCGGTCCCGTGGATACCGACCCCGACGCTGTTCCCCCCTCCCTCCCCGTCACCGGGCCACTCCCACCCCGGCCCTCCCCGGACCTCCTGGCCCGGGCCCGCCTGGCCCAGGAGACGGTGAAGATCCTGGAGATGGGCAGCGCCGTCCGGGCCTCCAACGCCTGGGTAGTGGGAGGAGAGCGGTCCGCTTCCGGAAAACCCCTCGTCGCCAACGACATGCACCTGGCCCTGAACGCCCCCAACATCTGGTTTCTGGTGGGACTCCACGCCCCGGGGTACGACGTGGTGGGCATGAGCATCCCCGGGGCTCCGGGAGTGGTGGCCGGCCATACGCCCGCCGTGGCCTGGGGCTTCACCAACGCCATGGTGGACGACGCGGACTTCTTCGTGGAGCGGGTGAACCCGGAGAACCCGGGCCAGTACCTGACCCCCGACGGCTGGGTCCCCTTCGAGATCCGGGAAGAGACCATCCGGGTGAAAGGAGAGGACCCTGTGAACCTGACAGTCCGCTCCACCCGCCACGGCCCCGTCATCACGCCGGTGGAGGAGCGGGCGGGAGACCGGGTCATGGCCTTCCAGTGGGTGGCCCACGCTCCCGCCGGCACCTTCTCCGCCCTCGTGGGAATGGGCCGGGCGGGGAGCGTGGAGGCATTCCTCCGGGCCGCCCGGGACTTCGACAACCCCCACCAGAATCTGGTCTTCGCCGACACGGCCGGATCCTGGGGATACTGGATGGGAGGCCGGGTGCCCCTCCGGGCCTCCGGACCGCCCCCCCACCTCCCGGTGCCGGGCTGGACAGGAGAGCACAACTGGGTGGGGTGGGTGGACTTCGAAGACAAACCCCACACCCTGGCCCCGGAGCGAGGCTACGTGGTGACAGCCAACAACGCCCAGGCACGGGACGAATCGGCCCTCCGGGTGACGGACGGGGGCTGGTTCGGCCCCTACCGGGCCCAACGCATCACGGAGCTCCTGGAGGCCAGGGAGATCCACGACGCCGGAAGCATGCTGGCCATCCAGATGGACGTATCCAGCGCCTTCGTGGACCGGAACCTGGGGCACGCCATCGAGGCCTTCCGGGCTGCGGAGCTGGAGGATCTCGCCGGGAGGCTGGAGCGGTGGGACCGGCGGGCCACCCTGGAGAGCACAGAGGCCACCCTGTTCCACGCCTGGTGGGAGGCACTGCACCGGCGGTACCGGGATCACTACTACTCCGGAGAGGCCGGACACTTCCCGGACCGGATCCTGGAAGAGGCGCTGGAGAACGCCCGGGAGGCAGAAGAGTCGGTACGAAACGGAGACGCAAGGATCCCCCCGGGCGACCACCGGGCCCTCCCGGTGGATCTCCGTACCGATCTTTCGGCTGATCTCCCGATGGGCCTCCCAGTCGATCTCCCGGCCGAGCTTCCAGCCGATCTCCCGGCCGATCTCCCGGTGGACCTCCCGGCCGATCTTCCGGCCGAGTTCCCGGCCGATCTTCCGGCCGATCTTCCGGCCGAGCTCCCAGCCGATCTCCCGGCTGGGGCGGCCCGTGAGGCGGCGGAATACGCCGACATGCCCTGGGGCCGGGCACACCGGCTCACCCTGGATCACCCCCTGGCCGCCGTCCCCCTGCTGGGACGCCTCATGAAATTCGGCCGATCCGGGATTCCCAGGGCGGGAGGCCCCTACTCCGTGAACGTGGGCCCCCTCAGCGGCTCCCGTCCCCCCTTCCCTTCCGGCTACGGCCCGAGCCAACGGCACGTGGTGGACATGGCGGAGCCCGACGGTTCCGGAGGGTTCATCCTTCCGGGGGGCCAGTCCGGCTACCCGGCCAACCCCCACGCCTTCGACCAGCTCCCCCTCTGGCGGGAAGGACGCCTCTGGCTTCTGCCCACGGAGCGGAGCCGCGTGGAGGAGCGGACGGTGGCCACGACCCGGCTGGTGCCCCGGCGGGAATAGGAGTTCGTCCGGGTGGCGGGGAGGTAACCCGATCAGGAGAGAGGTGTTCGAGCTCTTGTCCGAAAGCGGGAGAGGCAAGAAACCGGTATGGGGTTCCTTGACCTGCCCTCCCGTGCTACTGGACAACGACGGAGCGAATC
>CAZSDD010000006.1:0-26857 GCA_964605505.1 uncultured Gemmatimonadaceae bacterium
TCGGGTTGGGCCATGGGGGTGTGGGGCCCGGGCTTTTCAGCGCCCGGGCCCCTCTCCCGCTTTCCTTGTTCCTTTTTTCCGGGCCCCGCCCAACCGGCCCGGATCCGTCCACAGATCGCCTCCTACACCTCTCCCTCCCAGACCACCCCTCCGCCAACGATGGTATAGCGGGGCCGGCCTTTCAGCGTCCATCCGGAAAAAGGGGTGTTCCGACTCTTGGAAAGGAACTTCTCGGCGTCCACGAGCCATTCGGCCTCCGGATCGAATATCGTCACGTCCCCGGGGCTCCCCTGCTTCAAGGTGCCGCCGGGAAGGTTGAAGAGCTCGGCAGGGGTGACGCTCATTCGCAGAACCATGGTGTGGAGGTCCATGATCCCCCTGTCCACCAGGTGCCCGTAGATGAGGCCCAGGGCCGTCTCCAGGCCCACGATCCCGTTGGGGGCGTCTTCGAAGGCGGCTTCCTTTTCGTCGTAGTGATGGGGAGCGTGATCCGTGGCGATGACGTCCAGGGTCCCGTCCTTCACGCCTTCCAGGACCGCCTCCCGGTCCTCCTGAGCCCGAAGGGGCGGGTTCATCTTGGCGTTGGTCCGATAGCCGTCCACATCCCGGTCGGTAAGGAGCAGGTGATGAGGAGAGGCTTCCCCCGTCACCCGGATCCCACGGGCCTTACCCTGGCGGATGGCGTCCACGCCGAAGCGGGTGGACACGTGCTGGATATGGACCCGACCCCCCGTAAGCTCGGCCAGGAGGATGTCCCGGATGATATGGATATCCTCCGAGGCGTTGGGCTTCCCCTTCAATCCCAGGCGGGAGGAGATGAGCCCCTCGTTCATGCTCCCGTCCCGGGAAAGGGACAGATCTTCCGGGTGGTCCACCACCGGGATTCCGAAGGCCTGGGCGTACTCCATGGCCATTCGCATGAGACCCGAGTCCATGACGGGCCTGCCGTCGTCCGTCACGGCCACGGCTCCGGCCTCCACCAGACCCCCGAATTCCGTCAGCGCCTCTCCCCTGAGGCCGATGGAGATGGCTCCCATGGGATAGACCCGTGCGGCAGCGGCTTTCCTGCCCTGGGCCACCACGAAACCCACGGCGGCCGGGTCGTCGATGGCGGGCTCGGTGTTCGGCATGGAGCAGATGGCCGTGAACCCACCGGCGGCGGCGGCACGGGCCCCGGTGAGAATGGTCTCCTTGCGCTCCTGCCCCGGCTCCCTGAGGTGAACGTGGACGTCGATGAGGCCCGGCGTGACCACCAGGCCGGCGGCGTCCAGGCTTCTGGCTTCGGCAGGAGCCTCCAGGGAGCCGTCCAGGGCGGACACCTTTCCGTCCGCCAGGAGCACGTCCCGGACTTCGTCCAGATTCTGGGACGGGTCCACCACCCGACCCCCCTTGATGAGCAGCGGTTCGTGGTTCATGCCTCCGCCCCCTCCTTCACACTCTGGGCCTTGTCCGGTGAGCCTCCGGCCAGGAGATAGAGGACGGCCATCCGCACCGCCACGCCGTTGGTGACCTGCTTCAGGATGACCTGTTGAGGTCCATCGGCCACGTCACTGTCGATTTCCACACCCCGGTTCATTGGGCCCGGGTGTAGCACCAGGATGTCCCGGGGGGCCGCCTCCAGGCGCTCCCGGGTGATCCCGAACACCCGGTTGTACTCCTGAAGGCTCGGGATGAAGCCCCCCTTCATCCGCTCCAACTGGAGACGGAGGACGTTGATGACGTCGGCCCATTCCAGGGCTTCCTCCACTCTGTGGAAGACCTGCACGCCCAACTCCTCCATCCGCATGGGCAGGAGGGTCTTGGGTCCGCAGACCGCCACCTCCGCACCCAGCTTCAGAAGCCCGAAGATATTGGAGCGGGCAACCCTGGAGTGGAGAACATCCCCTATGACGCAGACCTTCAGCCCTTCCAGGCGCCCCAGGTGATCACGGATGGTGAGCATGTCCAGGAGCCCCTGGGTAGGATGCTCGTGCCGGCCGTCTCCGGCATTGATGACGTTGGAGGGGATCCGCTCTCCCAGGAACTGGGCGGCCCCGGAGGACCAGTGACGCATGACCACCATGTCGATGCGCATGGCCTCCAGATTCCGGGCCGTGTCCACCAACGTCTCCCCCTTCTGCACCGAAGACCCGGAGGCGGAGATGTTCACCGTGTCGGCGGATAGACGCTTCTCGGCGAACTCGAAGGAGATCCGGGTCCGGGTGGAAGCCTCGAAGAAGAGATTCACGATGGTCTTCCCCCTCAGGACCGGAACCTTTTTCACGCTCCGCTCCGACACGTCCTTGAACAGCTCCGCCGTGTCCAGGACCGTAAGAATCTGTTCCCGGTTCAAAGGCTCCAGGCCCACCAGATCCTTTCCCAGGACCGAGCTTCCTTCACTCACTTCGCCGCCTCCGGGTTCTTGAGAAGGTAGGCGCCCAGCTCCCCGTCAAGCTCCGGGACCAGGACCTCCACATGGGCGTCGGGGAGGTCTTCCTGAACCTTACCCACCACATCGGGTTGGATGGGCACTTCCCTGCCTCCCCGATCCACCAGCACGCAGAGCAGGATTCTGGATGGACGACCCCAATCCATGAGCTCATTCATGGCCGCCCGTGCCGTCCTTCCCGTGTGCAGCACGTCATCCACGATGACCACGGCCTGCTCGTCGATGCCGTCGGCCGGAAGCTCCGACTCTCCGATGACGGGCCGGGGCCCGATGGTCATGAGGTCGTCTCTGTAGAAGGTGATGTCCAGGCTGCCGGTGGGGATGGTCTTACCCTCGGCCTTTTCGATCTCTGTCCGGAGGTGGTCCGCCAACTGGACCCCACGGCGATGGATTCCCATGAGCACCAGGTTGGTGGTGCCTCCATTTTTTTCCACGAGCTCCCGGGCCATGCGGGCCAGGGCCCGCTCCACGGCACTCTGATCCAGGAGACAAACGCGCTGGGATTCGTTCATTGACCGTCCTATTGAAAAAATGAGCCTTCGGCCGGCGGAAAGTAGATCCCGTTCCGAGGGGATGTCAAACCAGGACCCCCGGCCCCACGGTGCGACCCGGGCTCCCCCTCCTTCCCGGGTCCGCCAGCCTTTACAGGGACCGCCGGTAACCGCATGATGAGCGAGGTTTTTTTCGGGGGACCGGTCTCTCCCGGACGAAGCAGTCCACGCTGAACAGGTGAGGAGAGAGCGCGTGCAGGAAGAGACGAAGCCAACACCGAGCCTCGGGATGTCTCTCATCCCCGTTGCAGTCCTGATTCTTTCCCTCTCCTACACCATCATCTTTCTCGAAGGCTCGGGGCACATTCCCCTGATGTTCGGAGCGCTTGTGGCGGCCCTGGTGGCCGGCGTCAGCCTCAGAATGTCCTGGGACGATATCCAGAACGGCCTGACCGGCGGAATCGTGACGGCACTCCCGGCCATCCTCATCCTGATGGTCGTGGGGCTCCTCATCGGGGTCTGGATCGCCAGCGGGGTCGTTCCAGTCATGATCTACTACGGCCTGAAGATCCTCTCGCCGGGGTATTTTCTGGTGGCCACCGCCGTCATCTGTGCCCTCATCTCCCTGGCTACCGGCTCCTCATGGTCCACGGCGGCCACTGTGGGGCTGGCTCTCATGGGGGTGGGGCAGGCCCTGAACATCAGCCCGGGCATGACGGCGGGAGCCGTCATCTCCGGCGCCTACTTCGGCGACAAGATGTCTCCCCTCTCCGACACCACAAATCTGGCGCCTGCCGTGGCCGGCACCCAGCTCTTCACTCACATCCGCCACATGGTGTTCACCACGGTACCGGCCTTCATCATTGCCCTCATCATCTTCACCGTCCTGGGAATCGTCAGGCCCGCCTCGGGAGCCGTCGAGACCACGGACTACACCCTCATGCTGGACACGCTTTCGCAGGCCTTCAACCTCACGCCCTGGCTCCTGATTGCCCCCGGGGTCGTTCTCTTGATGGTGTGGCGCAAGACACCGGCCCTTCCGGCGCTGGCCGCCGGGGTGATCGTGGGCGCCCTCCTTCTCCTGGTCTTCCAGTGGGACACGGAGAGCGGGGTGTCCACCATGTTCCGGCGTCTGCTGGAATCCCTTTACACGGGGTACGTGAGCGAGACGGGCGTGCCGTCAGTGGACGAGCTGCTGACCCGGGGCGGACTCTCCTACATGATGGACACCATCGGTCTCATCATCGTGGCGCTGGCCTTCGGAGGAATCATGGAATCTTCCGGCATGCTGGCCCGGATCGCCGCCGCCGTCCTGGTCCTGGCCCGCTCCACCGGGTCCCTCATCACGGTGACCATCTTCAGCTGCATCGGGATGAACATCCTGGCATCGGACCAGTACCTGGCCATCATCGTGCCGGGGAGGATGTACAGGGCTGCCTTCCTGAAGCGGAACCTCCACCCCAAGAACCTCTCCCGGGCCCTGGAAGACTCGGCGACCCTCACGTCCCCGCTGATTCCATGGAACACGTGCGGAGCTTACATGTCGGGGGTCCTGGGCGTCAGCGCCTTCACCTACCTCCCCTTCGCATTCCTGAACCTGCTCTCCCCCATGATCTCCATTTTCTACGGCTTCACGGGAATCACCATCCAGACCATCGACGACGATCCCGACAGCCTGGCCGGAGTGACGGAAGAGGAGCTGGCCAGCCGGGACATCTGAGGAGCTACCGGAACATCTCCGCTCCCACCCGGTCCAAGAAGGAGCGGCCCCCGTCGGATTCTCCCTCGCTGACGGCCCAGTCGTAGGAGAAGAGAACCACGCCACGGGCACCCATTCTCCGGGCGATGCGGATCTTGTCCAGGGTACCCTGGTAGGTGTTCTGATAGACACCGATCCCGGCCCATACCCGATCCGGCCCCGCCGCCTCCACCGCGTTCCGGATCTGGCCCTCGAAAGCTTCGTTGTCCGGGGTGTAGGCCATGGGGGCCACAGCGTCCAGGATTCCTCCCCGGAGCCACCCCCGCCAGTCCTGGAATCGGCTTCGATAGGCGTCGTCGGCGTTGGCGAACACGGCGGCCGAGACCAGGACCTGGGGTTTCCGCTTCTTCACGCCGTGGTAGATCCGCTCCACCAGATCGGTGATCTGGGCCCGGCGGAATTCGTCCCAGGGGCCGGGGAGGGCCTCTGCGTAGGCCAGGGGGTCCCGGGCATAGGCTTCCTCCAGCTCGTCTCTCCGGGCCGGGGTGAGCCTGGGGCCAACCCAGGTCCGGAAGCGCTCAAGGGCTCCCCTGGAATAATCGAAATCCGGATTGGGGTAGCGGATGTAGTCGAAGTGGAGACCGTCCAGATCGTAGGACTCCAGGAGGTCCATCCACACGGAGTAGATGTGCTCCTTCACCTCCGGGTGGGAAGGGGCCGAGTAGATTCCCTCGATCACCTCCAGGTTCGACCCGGCGTGTTCCAGGAGCGCCTCGGCGAAGCCGGAGCTGAAGGGATCGGCATGGAAGAGCTCCCGGGCAAGCTGCCGGGGGACGCCCAGAAGGTCCGGCCGGCTTCGGATGAGGTGGGTATCCCGGGTCGGAAGCCCCCACCAACCGCCGATGAAGTGGGCGTTTACCCACCCGTGGACCATGAGTCCCCGGGCATGGGCTTCCCGGATGACCTGAGCCAGGGGATCGAAGCCGTACCCGTGTTGGTCCACGGTTTCCGGCCGGGGCTCCCACTGGCTCCGGTAATAGGCGTCGCCCCTTCCCCTGACCTGCACGATGAGCGTATTGAATCCCGCCCCGGCAGCTCGTTCCACCATGAGCCGGATGCTGTCGGGATGGGTCAGGGTGGTTCTCACAACCCACAGGCCCCGGACCTCCCGCGGCACCCGGGCCATGGCCGGGTCGGCGCCGGGGTCCCGGGCCTTCCTGACGGTAATCTCCCCCCCGGTTCCCACCGGCGACGGCCTGGGAGCCACGGGTATGGAGGGTTCCGGCCCTCCGGGCGCAGCCACCATGGAACACCCCCCCAGGGCCACAGCCAGAAGGGTGAAATGGACAGTGCGGGCGGTTTTCCGAAATCTGGATGTCATCGTCGCTGTCTGAAAAAGTCCCTGAGAAGAGCGCCGGAAGCCTCGGACAGGATTCCGGGGGTAACAAGGGCCCGGTGATTCAGGCGGGGATCCTGGAGGAGGTTGCCCAGGCTCCCGGCCATTCCGGCCTTTGGGTCTGAAGCGCCAAACACCACTCTGGGAATCCGCCCCAGGACGATTGCGCCGCAACAATGCGTACAGGGCTCCAGGGTCACGTAGAGGGTGGTCTCCTCCAACCGCCAGTCTCCCTGGCGGGCCGCCCCCTTACGGATCACGACGGTCTCGGCGTGGGCGGTGGGATCGGAGAGGGTTGCGGTGAGATTGTGCCCCTCAGCCATCAATCCGCCGTCTTTCACAAGGACGGCCCCCACAGGCACTTCACCCATCACGGCAGCCAGCCGGGCCTGTTCGAGGGCCCGGGCCATCCAGAGGGCATCCTGGGGCTCCTCCGGGCATTCCTGCAAGGTAATACGATGGGGTTCCATCAGATCGGACGGGCTTCAGCCTTGACCGGGACAAGGGGGCCAGGAGGTTAGTGGGCCATCCCGGTTACCGAAGCGGGCAGGTGATCCATACGCCGATACATTCCGGTGACCCGGCCCAGGATCGTGAGCTCCTCGGCGTCATCCACGACAGTGGCATCCTCGGAACCTGCCAGAGGCCGAAGCACGGCCCCGCTGCCGTTCCGGGTGAACAGATAGTAGCTGGGGTTTCCTTCGATCCGCGCCGCCACCACGGCTCCGTCGGCAAGCTGCCCCACCCTGGTCGGCTCCAGGAGCACATAGTCCCCCTCCACGCATCCCAGGAGAGCCAATTCGTCACCGTGGGCCTGGACGAAGAAGGCGCCATTATTTCCCGCCAACCGCCGATCAAGAGTCAGAAACATCTCCGCCCTGGACGTCCGGTGGGCCCCCCTCTCTCTGGGAAGGGAAGAGAAACAAGGAACGGAGACCGCCTGGGCGTTGAGATCCATTCCCAGGATCTTCACGCCCCTGGACCGGGAAGGGTCCCGTTCCAGAAAGCCCTTGTCGGCCAGGGCCTGCAAGTGCTCGGAGACCGTCTTGGTGCTCTTGATCCCGAACTCCTCGCCGATTTCGCGAATGGAAGGCTGGTAGGTGTTCTCTCTCAGGTAGCCAACCATATAGTCCAGGATCTTCTGCTCGATCTCCGTCAGGTTTGGAGGCATCCAGATCTCCGATGACGCGAAGTCATTCTCCAGGGCGGTAAAAGCCTGTTTCCGAGGACGGCAGGCTATCCTAATGTGCCGAACTCAGGAGTGTCAAGAAAGGGTTTTATTACCCGGCCTTCCCTCACAGCTCCCTCTCCAGATATGCCAGAGCCGTCTCGATCCGGTCCATGGATCGTCCGGGTCCCAGAAGAAGAAGCACGTCGAACATACCGGGACTGGCCGAGCTGCCCGTGAGGGCCACCCGGAGGGGTTGCAGGATCTTCCCCAGTCCCACCTCCATCTCCCGGGCCAGGTCTCTGGCCGTTCTTTCCAGGGAATCGGCCGTCCACTCCGTTTCTGCCAGAGCATCCCGCACACGCTGGAGACGCTCGGCCACCGCCTCGGGATCTTTCTTCCACTGCTTCTCGACGGCCACCGGATCGTAGGTCAGGCGGGCCCTCAGATAGGGAACGGCCTGCTCCAGGAGCTCCTCCAGCGTCCGGGACCGGGGCTTGAGGAGCTCCACCAGGTACTGGATGTCCAGGGGTTCTTCCCCCTCCGGAACTTCTTCCGCCACTCCCAGGGTCTCCAGCCTGGCCTCCAGGTCCTCCACCAGGACGGCCGTTTCTGTTCGCATGAGGTGTTGGCCATTGAGCCAGGCCAGCTTTTCCGGGTCGAAGACGGAGCTCTTTTTCAGGATCCGCTCCACGGAAAAGGCCTCCACCAACTCCTGTCGGGTGAGCACCTCCCGGTCATCCCCAGGAGACCACCCCAGCAGAGCCAGAAAGTTGAACATGGCCTCCGAAAGGATCCCCTCCCGGGCATACTCTCCCACTGCGGTAGCCCCGTGGCGCTTGGAAAGACGCTTTCCGTCGGGGCCCAGGATCATGGGAACGTGGCCGAAGGAGGGGACCGGCCTTCCCAGGGCCTCGTAGAGGAGAATCTGCTTGGGGGTGTTGGAAAGGTGGTCGTCCCCGCGAAGAACCATGGTGATGCCCATCTCCACGTCGTCGGAGACCACCGCGAGATTGTAGGTGGGCGTGCCGTCACTCCGGAGAATCACCAGGTCGTCGATCTCCTCGTTCCGGAATCGGATTTCCCCGTGGACCCCATCCACCCAGCGGGTCTCTCCCTCCGGGACTCGGAACCGGACGGCGAAGGGGCGCCCGGCGGCCAGAAGGGTCTCCTCCTCTTCTCTGGACCGGGCCTCGGCACGCTTCCGGGCTCCCCTGAGGCGCCTGCCGGCCTCCATATCCGCTTTCTTGTCTCCTTCGGCCTCGTCCAACGTCGAGAAATCCCGGTACGCCTGGTCCGATTCCAGAAGATTCAGCGCGTCGGCCCTGTGGCGCTCCAGCCCCTGGCTCTGGAAGAAGGGGCCCTCGTCCCAACCCATACCCAACCATCCCAGCCCATCCAGGATGGCCCTGGTGTGCTCCTCCCTGGAGCGGTCCCGGTCCGTGTCCTCGATGCGGAGGACGAATACGCCGCCCTCCCTTCTGGCGAGGAGCCAGTTGAACAGCGCCGTCCGGGCGCCGCCCACGTGAAGGTATCCGGTAGGCGAAGGGGCAAATCGCACACGCAAGGTCATGAATCAAGCCTTTCCCTGAGAAGATCCTGAACCAACCGGGGGTCGGCCCGGCCTTCCGTCTTTCGCATGATCCGGCCGGTGAAGAAGCCCATTAGGCCTGTCTTTCCTCCCCGGTACTCCTCCACCTTTTCGGGGAAGGCTTCCAGCATCTCGTCCACCATGGCGGCCAGAGCCCCCATGTCAGACACGCGCTCCAGGCCCCGTTCCTCCACCACGGCCCGGGGATCCACGCCCTTTCCCACCATCTCGGCGAAGACCTCCTTGGCCACGGGCTGGGAAATGGTCCCCTCCACCAGCAGCTCCACGAGCTCCGCCAGGTCCTGCGGCGTCATGGAAAGCTCCGAAAAGGGGGTGTCCTTCACCTCCCTCAGGAGCTCGTTCACCACCCAGTTCGCCAGATCCCGCTCATTTCCATGGAGGGCTGCCGCTTCCTGGAAGAAGGCCGAGATCTCGTGGGACCCGGTGAGAATGTCGGCCTGCTCTTCCGGCAGCCCCAGCTCGTCCTTGAAGCCGGCATAGAGGGAAGCCAGGGCCGGGTTCCGGCTCCGGATCTCGTCCCGGGCCTCCCGGCCGGTGTCCTTGCCCGGGATCGTTCCCCCGGTCCTCTCGGGCCGCTCCGCTGGGATCTTCTCCAGATCCGCCTTGGCAGCGCCCTTGCCTTCCGCTGTTGCGGAAGCCTCCACCCTTCGCCCCCAGGTATCCCGAAGCGTGACGATGCGGTTGAATACCAGGTTCGTCGGGCTGGATTCCTCCGTGTCGCTGACGAAGTAGCCCAGGCGCTCGAACTGGTACCGGGTCCCCGGCGGGTCCTGGGCGATGCTGGGTTCCACGAAGGCGCCACCCAGATCCACACGGGAGCCTGGATTCAGGTTGTCGGTGAAGTCACCGCCCTCGGGCACCTCCTCGGCGTCCGGAACCCTGAACAGGCGATCATAGAGCCGGACGGTTGCGGGAAGGCCGTGAAGAGCCGAAACCCAGTGGAGGGTCCCTTTCACCTTTCGCCCGTCGGGGGCGTTCCCCCCCCGGGTCCGGGGATCGTAGGTGCATCGAAGCTCCACGACTCTGCCGGTCCCGGGATCCTTTACCACCTCCTCACATCGGATGAAGTAGGCATAGCGAAGGCGGACCTCCCTGCCCGGAGCCAGCCGAAAGAAGTCCTCCGGAGGATCTTCCATGAAGTCTTCGGCCTCGATGTAGAGCTCCCGGGAGAAGGGAACCATCCGGGATCCCTCGAGAGGCACGTCGTGCGGGTAGGAGGGAATCTCCAGCTCCTCCGACTGCCCCTCCGGGTAGTTCGTGACGACCAACTTCAGGGGCTTCAGCACGCCCAGGACCCGGGGCACGGTCCGGTTCAGGTGATCCCGAACGGCGAACTCCAGCTTGGCCATGTCCACCCGGTTATCGGCTTTGGCCACGCCGATCATCTCGGCAAAAGTCCTGATCGCTTCCGGGGTGATGCCCCGACGCCGCAGGCCGGCGATGGTGGGCATGCGGGGATCGTCCCAGCCGTCCACGTGCCCCTCATTCACCAGCCGAAGGAGCTTTCGCTTGCTCACCACCGTGTAGTCCAGGTTCAGGCGGGCGAACTCGTACTGGTGGGTCCGTGGCTCCTCGAACCCCACCTGGTCCAGGATCCAGTCGTAGATCTCCCGGTTGTTGTCGAACTCCAGGGTGCAGAGGGAGTGTGTGATGTTCTCGAAGGCGTCGGAAAGGCAATGGGTGAAGTCGTATAGCGGGTAGATGCACCACTCGTCGCCCCGGCGGTAATGCGTGGCGTGGCGAATCCGGTAGAAGACCGGATCCCGCATGATCATGTTGGGGTGGGCCATGTCGATCCTGCCCCTGAGAACGTGATCCCCGTCTTTGAACTCTCCGGCCCTCATCCGCTCGAAGAGGTCCAGGTTCTCCTCCACGGACCGATCCCGATAGGGGCTCTCACGGCCGGGCTCCGTCACCGTGCCACGATATTCCCTGATCTTCTCCTCCGAGAGGGAATCCACGTAGGCCTTTCCCTTTTTGATGAGGATGACGGCAGACTCGCAGAGCTTCTCGAAATAGTCCGAGGCGAAGTAGAGGTGCTTTCCCCAGTCGTACCCCAGCCACCGGACGTCTTCCTGGATGGCCCGGACATACTTCATGTCTTCGGTGAGGGGGTTGGTGTCATCGAACCGGAGGTGGCAGACGCCGTCATTCTCCCGGGCCAGGCCGAAGTTCAACACGATGGACTTGGCGTGCCCGATGTGGAGGTACCCGTTGGGCTCCGGAGGAAACCGGGTTTCCACCCTTCCTCCATAGGTTCCTTCGGCGTTGTGTCTGGCCACGATGGCCCGAATGAAATCGGTGCCCCCGTTTCGGCCTCCGCCACGGCTTTCCCCTGCCATGGTTCTCCCTTCCGCGCTGTGGAGGTGGTTCCTGGTTGACCCATGGGCTCTCCCGTCCCGGGATCCCTGGCTCTCGGCCGGGTCTCGGGACGGCGCATCATGGCCCAGGGATATGAAGGTATCAGATGGCGTCCCGTTTTGGAGGGGGCCGGCCGATTCAGGGGATCTGGATCCTGGGCGGGAATCCAGGGTTGAAAGGTCTTCGGGGTCCCGAGAGGACCGGGCCCCACTCGCTGACCTCGAATCCGCCGATCCCGAAGGGGACGCCGTACTCCCACCCGGGCCGGAACCGGAAGAACGCCATGAAGCTCCATCTGCCTTCTCGAATCGGAAACATTTTCCTCCTGGCCCTGCCGATTCTGACCTGGGCCTGCGCCTCCGCCTCCGAAGATCCCGACTCCATCACGGCCCGGGAGCTCCTGTCCCGCCTCGGCTCGGAAGACGCGCCCATCGTCCTGGACGTGCGAACGGCCTGGGAGTACCAGAGTGGGCACATCCCCGGGGCCTATCACCTGGAAGACCGTCAGGTGCCGTACCGGATCGAGGAGCTGAAGCAACTGAAGGACAGGGAGATCGTGGTGTACTGCCAGGTGGGCCCCAGGGCTCGTTGGGTGGAAGGCTATCTCCGCCAGGAGGGCTTCACCAACGTGAAGCACCTCATGGGCGACTTCTCCGGCTGGCAGAGGAACGGAAACCCGGTGGAGTAGGAGGGGCGTCGGCGCGACCGGCGAGGAGCCGGAGTGACCGGGAGGGCCTCGGCGCGACCGGCGGGGCGTCGGCACGACCGGCGGGGCGTCGGCGCAACCGGCGAGGAGTCGGCCCCACCGCGCGAGGCCGCCGTTCCAGGCCGGTCAGGTGGCCGCCGGGTCTGTCGCCTGTCCCCCCCGTTCGAAGAGATAGTAGAGTGCCGGGGTTGTGGTCAGCACGAAGAAGGTGGAGGAGAGAAGGCCTCCGATGAGGGCGTAGGCCAGGGCGTTCCAGATATTGGCGTCGGCCCCCTGGCTGAAGAGGACCAGAGGCAGCAGACCCAGGACCGTGGTGGTGGTGGTCATGAGGATGGGCCGGACCCGCTCCAGAGTGCCCTGGAGGACGGCGCTGGAGAGATCCATATGCCCTCCCCGGCGGGTCTGGTTGATGTGATCCACCAGGAGGATGGCGTTGTTTACCACGATCCCCCCCATCATGATGACCCCGATGTACGCCTCCCGGGTGAAGGTGGCGTTGGCGTAGAAGAACATCAGGAAGACGCCGATGAGAGCCATGGGCACCGTCAGCAACACGCAGAGAGGCTGCTTCATGGACTCGAAGAGGGCTGCCGTCACCATGTAGACCAGGAGGATGGAGATGGCCAGCACCATGTAGATCTGCTCCTTCTCCTCCTGGCTCCAGCGCCAGCGCTCCGCCTCTTTGATGGTGTAGCCCGGGGGCAGGGTGGTGGCGTCCAGAACGGCGTCCCGGACCATGTCCCCCAGCTTGGTGGGCCCCCGGAACTCATACGCGACCGTCCGCTCGTACTGCTGGTTCTCCCGGCGGATCCGGGCCAGGATCTCCTTCGGATACACGTCCACCACGTCGCCGATCCGGATGCCGATGCCGTTGGTGGCGGTGATGATCGTCTCCTGGAGGCCTCGAAGATCCACCCGGTTGAACCCCTCCACTTTCACCTCCATCCGAAGCTCCTCCCCCCCGATCTTCAGGATGTCCCGCCTGGTCTGGCCCTGGATCACGGCACCCATCCGGCCCACGAACTCCTGGACCGTCATGTCGTACCGGGCCAGCGCGTCCCTGTCGATGTCCACGACGAACTCGGTGGCCTTGTCCCGGTCATACCAGGAGCCGGAGGCGTTGGTGTCCACGTCCCGGATCCGTGAGATCCGGGTCAGCCGGCGCCCCAGGTCCTCGGCGATGTCCCGGACCCGTTCGTAGTTGTAGCCCAGGATCTGGATGGAGTACTGGGGGGGGGACCCGCCGCCGCCGTAGAAGGACGGCCCGAAGCCGTACACTCTCACTTCAGCCCCGGAATACTGGAGGGAATAGGCCACCATCTGCTCCTTGATGGCCGGGGATGCTGGTGTTCTCCAGCTGATCGGGAAACTCCACCCGGATGAAGCCGTAGGTGCCGCTGACGTTGGAGGTGAAGCGCTCCACCTCGGGAAGGGCCGAGAGTCGTTCCTCGAAGTACCGAACCAACTCGTCGGTACGCTCCAGGTCCGAGCCTCTCGGCAGGGTGATGCGGATCTGGATGTAGGTGTCCTGCCCCCACCCCCCTCCCCAGACCATCCCCCGGGTGACGTACCGGTCAAAGAGGTAGTAGGAGCCACCCAGGCAGGACACGGCCAGGAACACGGCGGCCCAGGGAAAGCGGAGGGTGAGCTTGATGAGGCCCCGGTAGAAGCGGACGTAGACGGGAGGCCGGGAGAGGAATTCCCGGGCGCCGCCGGCCCCGGTGCCGCCCGCTCCCGTGGGCTCCCGGGGTCCGGGGTGGGTCGGGCTGGAAGCCCTCCACCGGACCCGGGGGCCCCGGCCCACCGCCAGGATCCGTCCCGCCAGGGACGGAATGAAGCTGAACGCCACGAAGAGGGAGGCCAGGAGTGTCAGACCCACCACGATGGCCAGGGGCACATAGTAGATCCGGAGCTCCCCCTGGAGGTATACGAAGGGAACGAAGACGATGAGGGTTGTGGCCGTGGCCGCCAGAATGGGGAGCACCACCTGGCCGGCGCCGTTCTCCGCGGCCTGGAGGGCAGGCTCGCCCCCCTGCCATCTCCGGTAGACGTTCTCCAGCACCACGATGGAATTGTCCACGATGAGGCCGAAGCCCATGGCCAGCCCCATGAGGGTCAGAAGGTTCAGGGACAACCCTCCGAAATAGATGAGGTTCAGGGCGATGAGGACGGAGAAGGCGATGGTGAGGAAGACCACTCCCGCTGACCGGAAGGAGCGGAGGAAGATCAGGAGCACCACGAAGATGACCAACCCCGAGACCAGGGCCCGGTATCGCAGGCTGGTGAGCTGCTCCTTGATGTCCTCGCTCTCGTCCTGGTCCAGAATCAGGGTGGCGCCGTGGGGAAGCCGGCCCTGGACCTGATCCAGGCGGGCTTTGACCCGGTCCGCCACCCGGACGGTGTTGGCTCCCACCTCCTTCATGACCACGAATCCCACCGCCGGCCGCCCGTCGATGCGATAGTAGGAGCGAGCCTCCTCGTAGGTATCCCGGACCGCTGCCACGTCGGAGACCCGGATGAGGCGCCCTCCGGCGTCGGACACGATGGCGTCCCGGATCTCCTGCACGGAGGAAGGCCGGTTCCGGATGGTGACGGACCATTCCTGGTCTCCTCGCCGTATGGCCCCGGCCTCCCGGACCAGATCCAGGTCCGTGATGCGCTGGAACACCACCGAGGGGGTGAGGCCCAGGGAAGTGACCCGGGTCTGGTCCATCTCGATCTCGAGAAGGCGATCCCGGCCCCCCGAGACACGAACCACCGCCACCCCTTCCAACTGGTTCACCTCCGGCACCAGCTGATCGTCCAGGAAGGTCCTGAGGGCCTCGAGGGTATAGGGACCTGTGAGGGTGTAGCGGAGGAAGGCCATTCCGGCCTGCTGGGCAAACTCCGGGGGGATGTAGGGGCTCACCGTCACCGATCCTACGCCCGGAGGAAGCTCTTCTTCCAGGGTGGCCAACCGCTCACCGAGGTCCAGACGGGCGAAATCCATATCCGTGTCCCGGTTGAACTCCACCGTCACGGAGCTGATGCCCATCCCCTGTTCCTCGTAGGACTCGGAGGTGACCTTCTCCACTCCCCTGACCTGTTGCACCGTGCCCTCGATGGGAGAGGTGAGGAAGGCCTCGATGGTCTCCGGGGAGGCCCCGTACCAATTCCCCTGGATCTGGAGCCGGGGAAGCTGGGTGTCCGGGTAGAGCTCGATGGGGATGTTCCGCCAGGCCGCCATCCCCAGGATCCCCACGGCCAGATAGGCCATGGCCACGGCCACCGGACGCCGTATGGAGAGACGGATCATCAGTCCCCGGCCTCCCGGGCGGGTCTCCCCGGAATATCCGGAGAGGGAATGCCTTGGAGGGACTGCCTGAGGCCCTCCACCAGGGAGTAGACCACCGGGACCACGATTAGGGTCAGAAGGGTCGCCACCAGAAGCCCGCCGATGACGGCGATGGCCAGGGGGGCCCTGAGATCCGCCCCGCGGCCGATTCCCATGGCCATGGGAGTCAGCCCCAGGACCGTAGTGACGGTGGTCATGACGATGGGCCTCAGGCGCACCCGCCCCGCCTCCAGAATCGCTTCCCGGAGAGCCATCCCCTGCTCTCGGGCCTGGTTGATGAAGTCCACCTTGATGATGGAGTCGTTCACCACGATTCCGACCAGGATCACGGCTCCGATGAGGCTCATGGTGTTGATGCCCTCCCCGGTGAGAAGGAGGGCCAGGACGGCCCCCACCACGGCAAGGGGGACGGCCATGAGGATGGTGAAGGGATGCACGAACGACTCGAACTGTGCCGCCAGGATCATGTACACCAGGAGGAGGGCCAGGCCGAAGGCGAAGGCCAGGTCACGGAATGACCGGCGCATCTCTTCATTTTCACCCCCCACCTCGACTCGCATTTCCCGGTCCGGAGGCAGATCCCCCAGGGCCCGCTGGACGCTGGCCATGGCCCCGTCCAGGCCGCCGGAAACCACATCGGCGTAGACCGTGACGACCCGGCCCTGGTCCTCCCGGTGGATCTCCGCCGGAGCCACGGCCTCATGGACATCCACCAGCTCCCGAAGGGGGACCCCGGCCACCCGGAGGTCCTCCAGGGTCTCCCGGGCATAGCGAAGGCTGTCGGGAAGTCGGACCATGATGCCGATCTTCCGGTCGAAGTCCACGAACTCCGTGGCCCGGTCCCCCCGCATGGCCTTTTCCACCGTCTCGGCGATGGTCCGGGGATCGATGCCGTAACGGGCCGCCGCCTCCCTGAGGATCTCCACCTGAATCTCCGGCTGCCCACGCTCTGTGCCCAGACGGACATTGCCGATCTCGGGAACCCGGGCCAGAAGAGCCCGGATCTCCTCGGCGAAGGGGATCGTCCGGTCCAGGTCCTCCCCCCTGACCCGGACGGCGATGTCGGCGTCCACCCCCCCAAGGATCTGCCCCAGGGCCGTGGCCTGCCCCGTTTCGAAGGAGAGGCCGGCCTGGGGAAACCGGTCCTCCATCCGACGGACCCGATCCAGCACCTCATCCGTGGAGTAACCGGAACCGAGACGTACCTGGAAAAGGGCAGTGTTCACCCCGGACGCCTCTTCGCTCTCGGCGAAGGAACGGACGTCCTTCCCGATCCTCGAAAACACCGCCTCGACCCCCGGGTCTTCCAGGAGGACCGCCTCCACCATGTCTCCCGTGGCCAGGGTGGCCGCCAGGGAGGTCCCCTCGGGCAACTCCAGGCGAACGTCGAAGGATCCCTGATCCACGTCCGGCAGGAGGTCCCGGTCCAGGAGGCTTCCCAGGAGTCCCGAAACCGCCAGGGCGGCGACTGCCAGGGCCATGACTCGCCCCTGGTGGTCCAGGGACCATTCCAGGGTGACATGGTATTTTTCCGCGAAAACATCGAACCAGTCATCGAAGGCTCTGAGGAAGGGCCCGAAGGTCCCGGAGAGGAACCTGCCGGCCAGATCTCCCCAATAGGCCAGGAGTTGCAGGAGAACGCTCCAGAGGAATGCGAGAATCCGGAAAGGGCCCCGAGCAACCCGGAGAGCCGCGCGCCCCGTCTTCCGGAATAGGCCGCCGTGCTCGCTCTCCCCTCCTTCTGCAATCCGCACCGATGCCACGACCCTGGACAGGTCGAAACGCGCCGCCAGAGCAGGCAGAAGAGTCAGTGCCACCACCAGGGAGGCGAGGAGGGAAAATGCCACCGCCAGGGAAAGGGAGCTGAAGAGCTCTCCGGCCACGCCCTCCACGTAGATGATGGGCCCGAAGACGGAAATGGTGGTGAGGGTGGAGGCGGTGATGGCCCGCTGAACCTCCTCGGCCCCTGTCCCGGCAGAGGTGATGGCATCCTCCCCCAGTTCCTCCCGGTGCCGAAAGATGTTCTCCAGAACCACGATGGAATTGTCCACCAGCATCCCCACCCCCAGTGCCAGACCTCCCAGGCTCATGATGTTCAGGGAGATGCCGGCGGCCTCCATCAGGGAGAACGTGCCCACCACCGAGATGGGAATGGCCAGGGCGATGGCCACAGGATAGCGGGGATCCCGGAGAAAGAGGAAGAGGACCAGGAAGGCCAGGATACCTCCGAAGATGAGGGCCTGGACTACATTCGAGATGGAATCGGCGATGAAGCCGGCCTGGCTGGACGCCACGTCCAGCTGATAGTCGGGGTACTCTGCCCGGAGCTGATCAAGGATCTCGTGCACGTCTTCCGCCACCTGGACGGTGTTCGCCCCGGATTCCTTGAACACCAGAACCCCCACGGCCTCATGCCCATTGTACCGGGCAACCGACTCCCGCTCAGCGAAACCGTCGATGACCCGCCCGATGTCTTTGAGACGGACCAGCCTGAACGCCCCCTCCTGTTCCTGGCCTCCGGCGGGATTCCGCTGCCGGGCCACTACCACGTCCCCGATCTCCTCCACGGTCTGGAACTCCCCCAGGGTCCGGAGGGGGTAGCGATATCTTCCGCGGAGAATGGTGCCCCCGGGGGCGCTGATGTTGGCCATGGCCAGGGCCTGGGCCACCTGGTCGAAGGTCAGGCCATAGGAATCCAGGAGGCGGGGGTCCATCTCCACCTGGATCTCCCGGTCCAGACCTCCCGTCACCGCCGCCTCCGCCACACCGTCCAACTGCTCCAGTCGTCGGCGGAAGACCGACTCCGCCGCTTCCTTGGTGGTCCACAAGTCGGCGCCGCCGGCCACGGAGATGGCCATGATGGGCTCCGATTCCGGGTCCACCCGGAGGATCCTGGGGCGGCTGGCCGTCTCCGGCAGGGCATCCCGGATGTTGTCCAGTCGCTCTCGCACATTGAGCATGGCGAAGTCCATGTCCGTCCCCCAGGCGAACCGAAGCGTCACCAGGCTGACGCCCTCTCTGGACACGGAAGTCACTCGCTCCACACCCGGCACGGCGGCGGACTGGGCCTCGATGCGCTCCGTGATGAGGCGCTCCACCTCCGCGGGGGCCACGTCGGGATAGGACGTGTAGACCACCAGCCGGGGATAGCTGACGTCCGGCAAGAGATCGATGGGCAGGCGGACGAAGGAGATGACGCCCAGGAGGATGACCGCCAGGAAGAGCATGGCCACGGCCACGGGCCGCCGGGTGGAAGCTGAGGGGATGGACACGATCAGGCCCCTTCCACGGCGTCGGCGGGCACGTTCAGGCTCCCAACCGCCTCCTCCAGGTTGGCCCGGGCGTCCACGAAGCCGAAGAGCTGGTTGATGACTTCCCGCTCTGCGTTGGCGGCGTCATCCATGTCCCGCTGGAGCTCGGTGAAGGTCCTGGAGCCCAGGCGGAACTGGTCCCGGGCCAGGCTCAGGCGCTCCTGGGCGATCTCCCGGGAGCGCAGGGCGATGCGATAGCCCTGGTAGGCCGTCTCGAGAGCGATGAGGCGGGAGCGGACTTCCTCCTCCACCTGGAGGCGGGTCTTCCTCAACCCCTCCTTGGCATTGTCCAGCCCCACCTCGGCTTCGGCGATCCGGGCGCTGTTCTGAAACCGGGAAAAGAGGGGAATGCTCAGGGAGAGTCCGGTGGATCCAAAGCGGCCCTGGTCCGGATACAGGTCGAAGAGGGCATCCCGTTCCTGGGCGTAGGTCCGTTGGTTGAACCCGAAGCTCATCCTCAGGGTCGGCCATCGGCTTCCCCGGGCAGCTCGGGCCTGGGCCTCCCCTTTCTCCACCTGCGCCCGCTGCTGATGAAGGGCGGGACTGGAGACCAGGACCCGTTCCACCAGGACCTCGGCCTCCAGGTACTGGGGATCGAAGGGCTTCGGAAGGTCCTGGGAGACGTCGAACTCCGTCAGGGTTTCGTCGCCGATGATGCGGCCCAGCGTCAGAAGGTTCTGCTGGAGGAGGGCCAGCCGCTGCTGGATCTGCTGCTCCTGGCGCTGGACGTTGAGCTCGGCGGCCAGGACCTCCACCCGGGACGCTCCCGCCAACTCGTACATTCGCCGGGTCAGGTCCAGGTCTGCCTTCCTGGCCTCCAGGAGGTCCTCCTCCACCCGGAGAAGGGCTTTCTGTGCCTGGGCCTGGGAATAGGCCCGGACCACCTCACTTCTCACCGTCCGGAGGCGGGTAGCCGCCGCGGCCACCCGTATCTCGGCGTCGGCTTCCCGGGCCGAGAGCTGGTGGAACCGTTGTCCCCCCTGGAAGAGGATCAGGCTTCCTCCCAGGTACTGGGAAGAAGAGGAGTTCGTGAGCCACTCCGTCACCGGGTTCTCGATGGGATTTCCGAAGAAGTCCGTGGAGATCAACTGCCGATCGAAGCTCAGGCTCGTGCTTGCGCTGAGATCCAGATCAGGGAGAAAAGCGCCCCAGGCTTCCTTCTTCCCCGCCTCGCTCAACTCCATGTCGTTCTGGGCCATGCGATAGTCGGGATTGTGTTGCCGGGCCCGGTCCAGGGCCTCCTCCAGGCTCAGGACCAGCCCCTCCTGGCCCCGAAGCCCACTGCCCGGAACAAGGACGCCTGCCAGGAGTGCGGGAATCGGAAGCAGCCGCCTCACCAGAGTGGCCATCTCGACGAACCCCCTTCCTCCCCTCACGGTCCCGCCCCCCCCTCGCCCTGGGTCACCCGGTCTACCAGACGGACCGGGGCATCGTGGATGATGTAGTAGTGGTTGTCCACGAGGACGACCTCCCCGGGCTCCACCATTGAGGTCTCCTCGTTGGGGACGATCTCCACCTGGGTGTCATTCTCGAGTCCGGTGGTGACGTAGCGCCATTTCGCCCTTCCGTCTTCGAAGACGAAGAGCATGGTGCGGCGGTCCTTTTCCAGAATGGCGGACCTGGGAACCAGGATCCGATCCGGAAAATAGTTTGCCTCCAGGGACACCCGGGCGTACATGCCGGGCTTGATCCGGCCCCGGGGGTTGGAGAGGAGAACCGTCACCCGTCCGGTCCGGGTGTCCGGGTCCACCACGGGGTTGATGGTGGAGATGCGGCCGGAGAAGGTCTCGCCGGGAAAGGCGGCAAAGGTGACGCTGGCCCGGCGCCCTGCCTGGAGGTACCCGATCTCGGCTTCCAGGACCTGGACCTCCACCTTTATGGGATCCAGATCCACCACGGAAAGGAGCTCGGCACCGGTACTCACCTGCTGCCCCTCCACCACCATGAGGTTGGCCACCCGGCCTTCGAATGGCGCCCGGACGGAGGTTCGGGCCAGAGCGATTTCCGCCTCCCGGACGGCGACCTCGGCCCGGGCCAGGCCGCTCCGGGCTCGAGCGAGCCGGTTCCTCTCCTCCCGGGCCCGGGGATCGGTGATCTCGTCGGTCCCGAAGGTCATCTCCTGGAAGCGGGCCTGGGCGTCCACCAGATCGGCCTGGGCGCTGGCCGCCGCGAGGGCGTACTCCGTGCTATCCAGCCGGATGAGAAGCTGGCCTTCAGAAACGGAGCTGTTCTCCTGGACCAGGACCTCCTGGATGAATCCCTCCACCCTGGAGAGGACCGGAGCCCTGCTTGCCGCCTCTGCCTGGCCTGCCGCACTGACAGCGATCCAGAGGGTGTCCCGCACCACTTCCGCCCCCACCACGGGCTGCGGCACATCGGTGGCGAACTGCTGGGAGGCTTCTTCGGGGAGTGCGCCGGCTTCTTCAGAACCCTCTCCGGACCCGGTCTCTTGCGGCTCGGGCCTGAGGCGATAGTAGACTCCTGCTGAGAGGGCGCCCACGATGACGATGATGGTGAGTATGCCGAGAATGTGCCTTGGAAGCTTCATCCGTCCGCCGGGGGCGAAAGGTGGTCAGGAACCGAGAATTCGCTCTACCAGCGCCAGTGTGTCCGCAGGGCGGGTATCCGCCTCGCGTAAACACGCTTCTTCTCGCAAGCATGCTTCCTTCGCGAGCCCGCTTCGGACGACTACACCTACACCTGGCGCGCACACCTCTTATGACGTACGGAATCAGGCCATCGTTGCTTCAACGACCGAATCCATTCGTTTCCGGCGAATTCGAGAACCGGGCATTTTCGAATCCTGCCATACCGGGAGAAGCCGGGAAAAAAGTAGGGGGACACAAAGGGACAAAGCAATGCCCCGACGGGACGATCCACAGGCCTTCCCATCTTCAGGCACGTCGGGAATGACAAGAAATTCCCAGAAATTCGTCGGGACAGATTGCCCCAAAGTCCAGATTATCCATATTTAGAGGTTGTCTGTGAAGCGACCCGTTCCTCCCGGAGGCCATGATCGAGACACAACCCGAGGGCCCTGGGGAGCTTGCCTCCCTCTATGAGATCAGTGGAGCCATCCTCAGCACTCTGGACGTTTCAGCCGTTCTCCAGCGGGTGGCTGACAACGCACGGAGGCTCCTGAACGCTTCCGGTGCCTGTATCACCGAATACCGTCCTGAACAGGAGGAATTCTTCCTGAAGACCTGCTCGGGAACGTTCTGCCCTGCCCTCAATTATACCTTCCCAGCCGAGCGAAGCCTCAGCAGCCGGGCCCTCACCCAGGGCGGGCCTGTCATCGACAACGATTTCATGAACGGGCCCGCGGCTCCGGTGGCGGCCGCCCTCCCGGTCCCCATTGAGCGGGCCATCATCGCTCTCCTGAACGGTAGGGAGGGAATCCTGGGGACCCTGGTCCTGACATCCACCATGGAACGGGAGCCCTTTACCGAAGACGACGCGGAGCTCCTGGCTGCGTTCGCCACCCAGGCGGCCCTGGCGGTGGAAAACGCCCGGCACTATCAGAAGGAACGGAGCCGGGCCCAGGAGCTGGAGCTTCTCCGGAAGCAGCGAGAAGACCAGATCCAGCGGCTTCATGACCTGCATGCCGCCGGTCTGGCCGTCACCTCGGACCTGGATCTGGCCGAGCTCCTGAAGCGGGTGGCGGAGGAGGCCCGAAAGCTCACCGGAGCCGAATACGGGGCGCTGGGGGTGCTGAACCACGAGAAAACGGGGCTCGCACAGTTCATCACCAGCGGGATGTCGGAAGAGGAGGAAGCCGAAATGGGGCCCCTACCCAGGGGTCACGGCCTCCTGGGCGCTGTCATCCGGGAAGGCGGCGCTGTGAGGATCACCGACGCCTCGGAAGACGCCCGTGCAGCGGGTGTGCCCAGGGGGCACCCCTATCCCCACTCCTTCCTGGGTGTTCCGGTGCGGGTCAGGGACCAGGTCATCGGAAATCTCTACCTGATCAACAAGGCCGAGGGAAAGCCCTTTACCAGCCAGGACGAGACCATTGTGGAGATGCTGGCGGCTCAGGCAGCCGTGGCCATCGAAAACGCCCGCCTCTTCGAGGAAAGCGAGCGGCTCCTGGGAGAGCTGGCGGCGGCCCACAGAGCCAGAAACCGCCTTCACGCCTACGTAAATCACGATCTCAAGAACGCCCTGCACGGGGTCTCTCTCTGGGCCGAGCGCCTGGAACAGGCTTCCACCGGCAGAAAGGGATCCCTTCCTCCGGAAGAGGCGGCCGAGATCGCCAGGAAGATCCTCCGGGGCAGCAGCCATGCCCTCCGTTTGGTCCGGGACGTCCTGGATCTGGCACGGCTGGAGGAGGGTCGGCTTCAGACCTGGCCCAGACGGGTGGTGGTGTCGGACCTCATCGAAGCGGCCATGGACGCCATCTCACCGGAAGCCGAGCGCCGGAAGGTGGAATTGGACCATGAGCACGGGGAGAACCGGCTGGAGCTGGTGGCTGACCCCGACAGGGTTCTTCAGATCACCCTGAACCTCCTGAGCAATGCCGTGAAGTTCTCTTCCGCCGGCAGCCGGGTCGTCCTGGGGGCCCGGAAAGGGGATGGGGGGCCTGAGGAGGAGGAGGGGGAGTGGGTCTCCATATGGGTCCAGGATGAGGGGCCGGGCATCGCTCCGGAGGACCTCGAGCGCATATGGGGGGAATTCCAGCAGGTGAACCCGGAGGCTGGAGAGCGGGGAAGCGGCATCGGCCTCACGCTCTCCCGGCAGTTGGCCGAGCACATGGGGGGAGCCCTTACCGTGGAGTCGGCCCTGGGAACGGGCTCACTGTTCACCCTCTGGATTCCCACCGGGACGGCAAGGGAGCAGCGGGAGGGCTGGATCGGCTGAAGCCTCCGAGGAGGCCGAGGTCTATTCCTGGAGGATCTGGTGATCCGCCAGCAGCCCGTCCTCCCGGTACTTCTTGAGCTTCCGATAGAGGGTCCGCCGGTTGATTCCCAGGATCTGGGCCGCCTCTCCCTGGTGCCAGTGGGTTTCCTCCAGACACTCCAGAATGTATTCCCGCTCCAGGCGCTCCAGGTCCCACCGCTCCGCCCGGGCCCGGGAAAGGAGGTCCCGCTCCGGTCGCCGGCCCAGGGCCTGGGGGGGATCGAAGGGAATCGACTTGGCGCCGGCATGCATGATGACGGCCCGCTCGATGAAGTTCTCCAGCTCCCGGACGTTTCCGGGCCAGTCGTAGGCCATCATCCGGGAGAGGGTCTCCGGCGGGATCTCCGGAGGCTCCACTCCGTTCTCCTCGGCAAACCGCAGGCGGAAGTAGTTGGCCAGGACAGGGATGTCCTCCCTCCGGCCCCGGAGGCTGGGAACTTCCACCGGGAAGACGTTCAGGCGGTAGAAGAGGTCTTCCCGGAAGTCTCCCTGCTCCACCATCTCCGTGAGATTTCTGTTGGTGGCCGCCACCAGCCGGAAGTCTACGGGAATCTGCTCCCGCCCCCCCACTCTCTTCACTTTCCGCTCCTGGAGCACTCTCAGGAGCTTGACCTGGATGGAGGAGGAGACGGTGCTGATCTCATCCAGGAAGAGCGTGCCGCCGGCGGACTCCTCAAAGAGGCCCCGCTTGCTCTGGATGGCTCCGGTAAAGGATCCCTTCATGTGGCCGAAGAGTTCCGATTCCAGGAGGCCTTCCGGAAGGGCTGAGCAGTTGATGGCTACAAAGGGGCGGCGGGCCCGATCCGACAGGTCATGGATTCCCCGGGCCACCAGCTCCTTCCCGGTTCCCGTCTCTCCCGTAATGAGAACTGTGGCCCGGGTCGGAGCCACCCGTTCCATGAGATCGAAGAGCCGCTGCATGGGCGGTGACCGACCCACCATCTTCGCCCCCGGGCCCTGCTCCGATGCTCGACGACGGAGCTGGGCCACCTCCCGGCGGAGATCCGCCTCTTCCCGGGCCCGTTTCAGGGTGAGGAGCAGCTCCTCGGTGCGGAAGGGCTTGTTGATGTAATCGTAGGCCCCCAGGCGCATGGCTTCCACAGCGGTGTCCACAGTGCCGAAAGCCGTCATGACGATGAACTGGGCATCCGTCTGGGTGGCCGGCGCCGCCGAAAGAACGTTCAGGCCGTGCATCCCCGGCAGGTTCAGGTCCAGGAGAACCAGATCGTAGAGGTGCTTGTCCAGGGCCTTCAGTCCGTCTTCCCCCGTTTCCACAGCATCCACCCGGTAACCCTCTTCAGAGAGGACCTTCAAGAGAATGTCGCGGACGATTTCCTCATCCTCCACCACCAGGACCCGGGGGTTCACGTCGGCGTGGTTCGTCTCTTCACTCATCAATCGCCTTTTCCAGATACACGGTGAAGGTGGCACCGCCAAGATCCCCCTTGGGATGCACACGGATCCCACCCCCTTGCTCCACCAGGACCTGCCGGGTCAGAAACAACCCCATCCCGGTCCCTCCCGTGGTGGACACGAAGGGCAGAAAGATGCGGGTGGCATCCTCCGGGGGTACGCCCGGTCCCGAATCTTCCACGTGGAGGTAGACCCGGTCTCCGTTGGACTGGGTCCGCACCCGGACCAGGCGCTGCCCCGTCCAGGACTGGAGAGCACCCCGGGCATTCAGAAGCAGGTTGATCAGAACCTGGAGCAGGTGATTCCGATCTCCCATGGCTTTGGTGAACCCGGCTCTCAGATCCGGTTGAAGCTCGATATTCCAGGAGGCGAACGAGCTCTCCATCAACTCACATGCTCCCTCCACGATCTCATTCACCTCCAGGGGCACCAGATGCGGCCTTCCCGGGTCCGCCAGAGATATGAGTTGCCGCGTGAGACGGGTGATGCGCTCGGTCTGGGTCAGAACCTTCTTCAGCGCAGCCCGCTCCGCCTCCCTCTTTCCCATGGGGCTCTCCAGAAGGTGATCCACTGTCACCTGAATGGAGGTGTTCGGCCCTCCGATTTCCTGGGCCACCGTGGCGGCGAGCTGCCCCACGGCGGCCATCTGCTCCGCTTCGGCCATCCCCCGGAGCCACTCCGGATCCACTTCCTTCATGGGAAGCTGGACACCCCAGAGACCATCCACCAGCTGCCTCAGCCGCGGTGGGGCTGCCTCCGCCTCCGCTCCGGCGCCCGTCAGGGCTTCCCGAAGCTGAGGGGGAAGGTCCCGGACGTGGGCAGGTGCGCCCACACCCAGGCTCTCCAGGGCCTCCCGGGCCGCATCCGTCATGAAGAGGATCTCACCCTCCGGTTGGATGAGAAGAACGGCCCCCATCTCTCCCTGAGCTTCCTGCCAGGGAGAGGCCGGACCCGGCCTCTCCTCCTCGTTTATGGAAAAGCCACCTGTCTCTTCCAACTGCTCCTGCATGATCAAGCGCCTGACGATTTCAGTCTTCCACGAAAGCCTTCAAAAGATCGAAAGCCGTGACGATTCCCTTCAGATGATCTTCCTCCACCACCAGGGCCCTGTGGATCCTCCCTTTCAGGAGGAACTTGGCCGTGGCGTGGATCTCGTCTCCGGGCCCCACCGTGAACGCCGCCGGGGTCATGATGTCGGAGACGGCAAACCCGTCAAAGATCCCCTGGGCCATGGACCGGGTCTGATCTTCCGTAGGAAAGGCCCGATTTCCCTCGACCAGGAAGAAGGCAGCTGCGTTTTCCTCGTCCACCTCTTCCGGCGGCAGTGCCAGAGGCTCCCAGGTGACGCTACCGCTTTCGACCTCCGCTTCCCGGGCACCCAGACGAACGACATCCGTCGTGGAGACCACACCCAGAATCTCTCCGTCCTCGGATACTACGGGGACTCCGCTGATCTGATTCGCCACCAGCAGGTGAAGAAGCTCCAGGACAGAGGTGTCGGGCGTCACCGTCACCACGTCCCGCTGCATGACATCCTGCACGAATCGAGGCATGACCTCCCCCTCCCAGGGACGGGTTGAATGCGAACGGGTCGCTCACATTCCGTAACGAGATCCGTGCCGGGATGGTAAAACCGGCCCCGGCGAAGGGAATCATCCCCCAAGTCCATGCCGAATAATGTGTTATAGAATACGAGCCACTCAGTGGAAAAAGAATGGGGGTAGGACAAAATGCAAGGCCTGGGACACTATGTCACGGATGGCGGTGGATGGTGGTCACATTGCCCCAGCGCGTCCCGCTTCGTCCCAGTTGGGCCTTCTTGACCTGTCCGGACCCCTGCAGAGCTCCCCGGATCAGCCGTTCAGGGCTTTCTGGTCAGCGGTTCAGGGCTTTCTGGATCGCGGTTGAGAGCATTCTGGATCGCGGTTCAGGGCTTTCTGGTCAGCGGTTCAGGGCTTTCTGGTCAGCGGTTCAGGCGGTTCCGAACCGATCCCGGACGTAGTCGTCCAGGATTCCCTTGAATTCGTCCACCAACCCTTCAC
>CAZSDD010000006.1:26957-30729 GCA_964605505.1 uncultured Gemmatimonadaceae bacterium
CGATCCCGGACGTAGTCGTCCAGGATTCCCTTGAATTCGTCCACCAACCCTTCACCCCTGAGTGTCGTAAAGTGCTCCCCGTCCACATAGACGGGAGCCTTGGGCTCTTCGAAGGTACCGGGAAGGGAGATCCCGATATTGGCATGCTTGGATTCCCCGGGACCATTCACGACACAGCCCATGACGGCCACATTAAGCTCCTCCACCCCGGGGTAGAGGTCCCGCCAGGTCGGCATCCGGGACCGGATGTGAGCCTGGATTTCCTGAGCCATTTCCTGAAAGAAGGTGCTGGTGGTCCGGCCACATCCGGGACAGGCCGTGACCTGGGGCTCGAAGCTCCGAAGACCCAGGGACTGGAGGATCTGCTGGGCCACCCGGACTTCCTGGGTGCGGTCTCCCCCCGGCTCCGGGGTAAGGGACACCCGAATGGTATCGCCGATGCCCTCCAGCAGCAGGGGCGCCAGACCGGCCGTGGTGGCAACAATGCCCTTCGCCCCCATCCCCGCCTCCGTCAACCCCAGGTGGAAGGGGTAGTCGCTCCTGGGAGCCATCTGACGGTACACGGCCACCAGCTCCGGCACGCTGGATACCTTCCCCGAGAGGATGATCCGGTCATGGGGGAGCCCGGTCTCCTCCGCCAGGGCAGCGGATCTCATGGCGCTCTCCACCATGGCGTCCCTCAGAACGGCTCCGGCCTCCTTCGGCTTCGGGGTCCTGGCGTTCTGGTCCATGAGCTCCGTGAGCAGGCGTTGGTCCAGAGATCCCCAATTCACGCCGATGCGAACCGGTTTCCGGTTTTCCACCGCCACTCGTATGATGGTCTGGAAGTTGTCATCCCTGCGGGTGGTGCCCACGTTCCCCGGATTGATCCGGTATTTGGCCAGGGCCGCTGCGCAGTCCGGAAATCTGGTCAGGAGGATGTGGCCGTTGTAGTGGAAATCCCCGATGATGGGCGTTTCCACTCCGGAATCCCTCAGGCGTCGAACGATCTCCGGTACGGCCCTGGCCGAAGCCTCGTTGTTCACCGTCACCCGGACGATCTCACTCCCGGCCTCGGAAAGGGCCACCACCTGGGCCACGGTGGCATCCACATCCGCCGTGTCGGTGTTGGTCATGGACTGGACCACCACCGGATTCTCCCCCCCCACCGGCACCCCACCCACATCCACCTCCACCGTCTGTCTACGAGTGACCATCGTCACCAGAAGCTCCTGTCTCGTGTTCACGGACCGCGAACCTCACGGGATCCTGGAGGGCCGGAGGACCCTGGGTTCCCGGGACCCGAAGACGAACCATACCTTTTAGGCCCCACCACGACAAAGGTTGCGTGCCTTTCCTTCCGGTTCCGGCCACCCGGGGCCCGCCGTCACTCCTCGTCCCTGAGCTTCTCCAGGAGATGCAATAGCCCCAGGGTAGGATCCGTCAGGCGCACCGGATGCAGGACGGCCCGGTACCTTCGAAGGTGTGCAGTGACATAATCCGCCACCCGTTTCAGGGGAACCACCGTGAACCCATCCCCCTGATGGGACTCGCCGTCCCCGAATGCCACCAGCCGAACTCTCGACGGGATGGTTCCGTCACCGTCCCTCAACCAGGTTTCCCCCCGGTCCTGTAACTCCTCCACGGCCCGATCCAATCGATGGACGGAGCAGAATCCGAATCGGACCAGAGCCCGATAGAGGGTGTCCTCGGAGCGGAGCTGTGGATTGAGCCGGGGCTTTCCGGCCTTCACCTCTCCGATGATGACGTCCATGGCGTCGGTGGGAATGTCCAGCTCGGGATCCGGAGGAAACTCCAGGTCGTCCAGGGGCCCCGGCCGTCCCTGAGCGACGATGTGGGCTGCCCGGGGGAACCGGAGTGCGAGCATGTCGATGTCGGTGACCTCAAAATAGAGGCCATCGTCTCCTTTCTTGATGACCGGAAGCTCCGTGGTGGTAAAATAACTGTTCAGTTTCAGGTAGGTACGAACCAGTGACACGGCGGCGTTCAACGGACGGCCTCCTTCGGAAGGCACGGAGTTGACGAATTCGTCGAGGGGATAGAATACGTCGCTCCCCTCCCCTCCTCCACCCTGAGACAGTAAGCTGGTGGGAGGCCTCGGAGAATCGGGGAGCAGGGTACGGACCATTCGAGGCGAAATCGCTCCCCGGCGCACGGCAGCGGAAATGGAACGGAGAGGGAGGGGCGGGGTCGAAGGGGGCCAACCGCTTCACGGCCCCGAGAACCGACGGCGAACGCTGGCCTTATCCAGGAGAATGACCGATGTCCGACGTAAAGATCATGGCGAACAGGGACGGCTCTTTGAAGGTGGAAGGTGGGGCGACACTCCTGGATTCCGAAGGCCGGGAGATCCCGACCCCGGAGGGCCGCCCGTTCTTCCTGTGCCGCTGCGGCGCCTCGGAAAACAAGCCCTTCTGCGACGGGTCCCACAAGCGGGTCGAGTTTTCGGCAGACTGATGGCCGAACCCATCTCCTCCTGGCGCGAGCTCCTGGACCAGCACGAGCGGTTCAAAACGGGCCAGTGGTGCTTTCGCGGAGATTGCTGCCGGGGAGAGGGGTTCAAAACCAGTCTCGAGCGGGCGGCCGTGGGCCGATGGGGGAGAGATTGGTCCGAGCTCCCCGACATCGAGCGGGGTCTCCTCCGGCGGTTCAAGAGGGAAGCCCACCTCTATCTGGTCAACGAGCCACACGAGGAGGATCTCATCGGATGGCTCTCCATCATGCGGCACCATGGAGCCCCGACCCGCCTTCTGGACTGGAGTTATTCCTTTTTTGTAGCCCTCTTCTTCGCCATTGAACGGACGGAGCCGGGAGAAGACACATCCATGTGGGCCCTGGATCTGGGAATGGTCTGGGACAAGGTCTACGGGATGTCCCACCTGAAGCCCTACCTGGACAGGGATCCGAATGCGAAGCGGGGTGAGACAGTGTCGGCCATCATCGACCACCAACCCAGGCATCCTCTCGTCTTTCGCCTGAATCCCTGGAAGATGAACCGGCGCCTGATCCTCCAGCAGAGCGTGTTCATGGTCCCCGGCGACATCACCCGCTCCTTCATGGAGAACCTTCAGGCCGTGGGGAATCCGGAGGAGTTCCTGGTGGAGCTTCCCCTGGCCACAGACCGGCAATTCCTCAAGACCGCCACCAAAGAGCTCCTCTCCATGAACATGACCTCTTCCACCCTCTTCCCGGGATTGGACGGGTTCGCCCGGAACCTGACCGCATTGATCCCCTTTCCGGAGATGCGGGTGGTGGATTCCGAGGCGGGATTGGAATAGGGAACCGGCGGGTCCCCTTCGGAAGGCGATGGTTCCAGCACGGACAGGCGGTCAGAAAGAAGGTCCCCAGGAACGGGCGGGGGGCGATGCGGGGCGGGCGCAGACGGTTTCTCAGAAGAGCGACAGCAGCAGAAAGGCCATCCCGGTCAACCCGCCTGCCAGGAGCAGCCGCTGGACCGTGAAGGGGTTCCCCCAATCCCGCTTCCGCCAGAGGAAGATGGCTCCACAGTCGGAGGTCCAGTAGCCATCCGGTTGCTCGAACCGGCCTCGATAGATCTCCACTCCCTCCAGATCCATCGTCTGGATCGTGCTGTATCTCGGGCGGGCGGCTCCCCCCCCTCCGTCACCGAACGGGTACAGCCCACCGACGGATGCGTCCTCACCGGAGTTCCGGGACCCGGCCCCCGGCGCGGCGAGGGGAAGCCCGTCCAGGTACACCGCCGGATAGCAGAGCCCTCGCCTCCCCATCATCTGGATCACATGGTCCGACCCGC
>CAZSDD010000006.1:30829-61826 GCA_964605505.1 uncultured Gemmatimonadaceae bacterium
GCCGGATAGCAGAGCCCTCGCCTCCCCATCATCTGGATCACATGGTCCGACCCGCCGGTGGGGGAAGAAAGAACCCCGGGGGCGGTTTGCAGCATGAAGGGGAGCTCGGCCCGCTCGAATCGAGCGATATCTTCCAGGGTAAAGAAGAACCCCGAACCGCGCTGCTTCATGCGTGCCATTCGGTCATAGAACTCATCCAGTGTGCCCTGGCGAATTCTCCGGCGGGCCACAACGACGATGGGGTCCAGGGGTATGGCCTCCTCCGAGATCTCGAGCTCCACATCCAGAAGCTCCTTCTCGCCCACCGTGACCTCTGCACGCACCAGTGAGAATCCCATCCGTGAGGCCGTAAGGAGGTAGGAGCCAGGATCGGGGACCGAGAGCGTGAAGGCGCCGGTGGTGTCCGAGACGGTCAGCGCCCGCATCGCCCCGACGGAATCCAGGAGAGTGATCTCCGCCCCCTCGACACCCCCCGCCCCCCCCTGGAAATGACCCGCCCCGTAATGAGCTGGCCATGAACATCGCCCGCTCCTCCTGAAATCAGGAGGAAACCGAGAAAGACGGGGGCAAAGGCTCTCACGGCGTTTCTCCGCTTGCTCAGGATGATCGACCCGGTTGCATTCTCCGTCCGGCTGCATTCTCCGTTCGGTTGCATTCTCCGTCCGGCTGCATTCTCCACGCCATCCCGAAACGGAGGAGGAACGAGTCGATTCCGTTCCCGAGTGTCCTGGCGGAAGGACAGTTTCGCAGCGCGGGAGGACAGTTTCGCAGCGCTAAGGGACGGTTTCGCGGCGCGGAGGGACGGTTTCGCGGCGCGGAGGGACAGGCACCTCTGCTTCAGGGGCACGATCCCCAGGGCCAAGCTACCCTCCCCGATTCCCCGCTGCTGGCGCCGCGAGGGCCTGATCTCTCTCAGGCGGCCGTGCGTAAGCGTCCGGCAAACACATGTTTCGCCGACTGAGCCAAGGAGCCATCCTCCCTACGTCTTCCTCCAGGCTGTCCGGATACGCCACAAGCCACTCTATCTGAACCTGACATACAGGTACGCGCCACGGGGATGATGTAGCTCCAGGAAGTGGCGGTCCTCGTCGACGAACCTGCCGGAGTAAGGGGCGCTGTCCCCGTCTGGATCGAACTCGATGCTGTCCCCGAAGATCCGGTACACTCCTGCGTCGGGCCAGTGTGCAGGGTGGGAATCGCCGTCTTCGCACTGTGTCGTCCCGGCATCGATCATCGCCGAGAACCGTCCATTCGAGTCGAGGGCGATCGAACCGTGGTCAATCAAAACCGGGCACCCTCCTTGTGCAGCACCCAGGACGGGGAGCGGGCTGTCTTCGACGTGCGTCAGATCGAACAAGGCATGCATCCCTTCCGGCCCTGTCGCGTCGCCATCGCAGGCGACGAGCGTACCGGAGGCGAGGGCAAGGAACAGCACCAGGAAGCGGCGAGCGAACATCAGGTCCTCCCGTGGATCTGGCGGTAGTGGTCAGCCGACCCCACAAAGCAAAAGGTGCCACGAAGCCGAAGGTGCTGCAAGGTATGGACCATCTGGTAGCTGCGGCCCATGCCCGACACACCTGCAGGTCCAACAACCGGCGGAACCAGGGCTGCGGATAGGCTTGGACCCCTCCATCCACCGGGAAGCTGGCCTGTCACTGAGCCTGGTCCGATGGGTCTGTAGGTGGAGCTTCCCCATCGTTTCCGTCCAACAAAGCAGCCCCCACTTCCAGAACACCCCCAACGACAGGGCCTGAATGGAGTACATACCCCCCCCGCCCTCGTCTCATCTGGCTCGGAATTCCTTATCCCGGAACCGGACCCCGATCTCCTTCCCCGAGAGAAACCCGTTGACGCGGCCGGAATATCAGCCCTCAGCCGGAATTACCGTCCTCTGCAGGAGTAACCGCCCTGAGCCGGAATGTCTGCCCGGAGCCGGAGTACCCGCCCTCCTCTCATCCGGCTCAGAGTTCCTTCTCCCCGGAACCGGACCCCGATCTCCTTCCCGGCGGAAACTCGTTGACGCGGCCGGGATACCCGCCCTCAGCCGGAGTACCCGCCCGCGGCTGGAATTACCGTCCTCAGTCGGGGTATCCGCCCGCAGTCGGAGTACCTGCCCGCGGCTTGAAGATTCGCCTCCATAAGTCCAACCTGCGAACGCGGATTTGCCGTCAACTGATCAAATCCCCCTCTAAAATTTCACGTTTGATCAGTACATGAGAATTATTGCCAAGAACGTATCAAGGATCGGAGGGGCGGCAGGACGTTTGAGACGATATCCACAATAGTTGCCAACAACAGATCAAACTCGATTCTGCAAGGGGTCCGTTGATACGTTGACGGTAATAGATTCGTTCTTCCAGCGGTCCCACGCCGACGCCGGTCCATCCAGCGGTCCCACGCCGACGCCGGTCCATCCAGCGGTCCCACGCCGATGGCAGTCCATCCGGCGGTCCCACGCCACCCCCACTCCATCCAGCGGCTCACCTCCCCCGGGAGGGCCCCGGCGTCGAAGTTTCGATCTGCAGCCACAGAGCCCTCACCAGCCCCCACTTCCAGAACGCCCCACACGACAGGGCCTGAATGGATTGCCTGTTTCCTGATTCATGTTTCCCGGGAAAGTCCTGGTGTGTAAGCGATCCAGGCGGCATCCACCCGCTGACCAGTTGGGACAGCCTTTGCGTCCGTCAGGCCACCGCATCCGGCGCCCTGCGCCGAGCTCAGGGAGCACTGCGAGCTGCACCCACATGGGCAGGCCGAAAGCCCCGCTTTCGGGCTGCGTGGGTTCGAGAACGAACGGCCCGGACGGGGTCAACAGCTCGGGCCGTCGCTATCCTGAAGATGATTGCAACGGAGGGGGTGGGACTCGAACCGAGGCGCCCTGCGCCGAGCTCAGGGAGCACTGCGAGCTGCACCCACATGGGCAGGCCGAAAGCCCCGCTTTCGGGCTGCGTGGGTTCGAGAACGAACGGCCCGGACGGGGTCAACAGCTCGGGCCGTCGCTATCCTGAAGATGATTGCAACGGAGGGGGTGGGACTCGAACCCACATAGGCTTACGCCCGCCGGTTTTCAAGACCGGTTCCTTAGCCATTCGGACACCCCTCCCACCCGGATAAGATGGGCAAAGCCCCGTCGAGCATCAATCCGCCGAGATCCATAACGGTACCGCCATCAATCCGCCGAGATCCAAACCGGTACCGCCATCAATCCGCCGAGATCCATAACGGTGCCGTCATCAATCCGCCGGGACCCATGCCGGTGCCGCCGGACCCACTTCGACCAGGTAAGCGGGAGTCGCGGACCCCCGCGTCCGGCGGCACCAGGCCCCGACCCGCCACCCCCGGACCCCCCACCCCCGTGTCAGTGCCGGAACAGCCTCCGTCCCGTGAAGACCATGGCGATTCCGTGCTCGTTGGCTGCCCCGATGACCTCCTCGTCCCGGACGGAGCCTCCGGGCTCCACGATGGCCTTTACCCCGGCCTTCGCAGCAGCGTCCACCCCGTCCCGGAAGGGGAAGAAGGCGTCCGAGGCCAGGGCGGCACCGTTCAGGGAGAGCCCGGCCTCGCCAGCCTTCCGGACCGCGATCTTGGAGGAATCCACCCGGCTCATCTGCCCGGCCCCCACACCCAGGGTCGCTCCGTCCCTGGCCAGGAGGATCGCGTTGGACTTCACCCCGTAAACGGCCGCCCAGGCGAAGCGGAGATCGTCCATCTCGGCGTCCGTGGGGACCCGCTCCGTCACCACCTTCCAGTCTTCCCCATCGATGCCGTAGAAGGGCGGGTTGGGCGGTCCCTGGACCAGGACCCCCCCGTAGACGCTCCGGAACACCCGGGCTTCCGGAATCCGGCTGTGGGCCGCAAGAAAGCGTCCCGCCCGCTTCACTTCTTCCGGGGCTCCCTCCCACCACTCGGACCCCGTCGGCTCCCGTTCCGAGGCCGGAGCCGTCTCGGGAAGGGTCAGAAGCCGGATGTTCTTCTTCTGGGTGAGGATCTCCATGGCGCCGTCGGAAAAGCCCGGCGCTACCAGGCACTCCACGAAGAGCTCCGAAAGGGCCCGGGCCGTGGCGTCACCCACGGGCCGGTTCACGCTGATGACCGAGCCGAAGGCGCTCACCGGGTCCGTGGCCAGGGCCTTCCGATAGGCGGCCTCCAGGGTGTCGCCGACTGCCAGGCCGCAGGGGGTGGTGTGCTTGATGATGCAGACCGCGGGTCTGGGGGAGAATGCGAAAGGCGAGAGAGCCTGGAGGGCTCCGTCCAGGTCCAGGAGATTGTTGTAGGAGAGCTCCTTGCCGTGGTGCTGCGTGAGCCCCGCTACCCCGCCCTGGAACCCCTCGAACCCGTAGAAGGCCGCCGCCTGGTCCGGATTCTCCCCGTAGCGGCAGTTCTGGATGCGCCGGGCCTGGACTGTGAACCGTTCCGGGAACCCCTCCACCTGGACACCGGCTTCAACTTCGCCCGTTCCCGCCCCGGCCAGAAAGCCGGCGATAGCGTCATCGTAGTCGCTGACGTGGCGGAAGACTTTGGCCGCCAACCGCTGTCTGAAGGCCCTCTGGCGGCCGCCCTCATCCAGGGCATCCAGGACCGCCCCGTAGTCCCCGGGCTCCACCACCACCCAGACGTCCTTGTGGTTCTTTGCCGCCGAGCGGATCATCGTGGGGCCTCCGATGTCGATCTTCTCCACCGCCTCGGAGAGCGTGACATCCGCCCTGGCCACCGTTTCCCGGAAGGGGTAGAGGTTCACCGCCACCAGGTCGATGGGGGCGTACCCCTGGGCCTCCAGCGCCGCCAGGTCCTCCGGCTTGTCCCGCCGGGCCAGGAGGCCGGCGTGGACCGCGGGATGCAGGGTCTTCACCCGCCCGTCCATCATCTCGGGATGGCCTGTGATCTCCGCCACCTCCAGCACCGGCAATCCAGCCTCCCGCAGGGCCCGAGCCGTGCCCCCTGTGGAAAGAAGCTCCCACCCTCGATCCGCCAGGCCCCTGGCAAAATCCTGTATTCCGGTCTTGTCCGAGACGCTGAGAAGGGCACGCTTCTTCATGGGGTTCCTCTGTTGCAGAAATGGGTTTCGAGACGTCCTTCGGAGCGACGGGCTCCACGGGCACTCTCAGGGTTCGGCGCCGGAGAAGGCCCCGGCGATCTGATCCTCCAGGGATCCGGCATCCAGGTCTGCGGCAATCTGGAACGCCTGGCCCGGGGGCGAAAGGCGGGTGGCCGGGACCCCCTTCTCCACTGCCCGGCAAAGGTGCTGAGCGGCAAGCGGATAGAGGATGTGTTCCACCTTCAGCACCCTCGCCGCCAGTGCCTCCGGCGTGTCGCCGGCCAGGACCGGCACCGGCCATTGGGCCAGAATCGATCCCGTGTCGTAGTCCTCGTCCACGTAATGGATGGTAGGACCCGAGAGAGTGGCCCCGGAAGCCAGCACGGCCTCGTGGACGTGGTGGCCCCACATTCCCTTTCCCCCGAAGGCGGGGAGGAGGGCGGGGTGGATATTCAGGATCCGCCGGGGAAAAGCCCGGATCACCTCCGCCGGGATCAGGCGAAGGTATCCAGCCAGGAGAATTACCTGGACTTCCGCAGCCCGGAGAGTGGCCAGGGTCTCCCGGGCCACCTCTTCCGGAGCCCGGCCCTTCACCGGGATCACCCGCCCGGGAATCCCGGCTCTCCGTGCACGATCCAGGGCTCCGGCACCGGATCGGTCGCTGATGAGGAGCCGGATGGCCCCGGCCCCTGCAGAGGCCGCATGGTCGACGAGGGACTGGAAGTTGGATCCGCCCCCCGAAGCGAATACCGCAACCGATACGCTCATGATCTCCCGGGATCGCGTTGGGGTGGCCCGTTCCCGAAGGGATAGCCGGCCGGCTGTGCCAGCTGCCTAGGCCAGGTCTCCTCCGAAGTGTCCCACCAGGAAAGGATTGGTCTTTCGCTCCCAGCCTACAGTGGTTTCGGGCCCGTGGCCAGTGAATAGCGTGGTCTGGTCCGGGAGTGTGAGCACCTGTTCCCGGATGGAGCCCATGAGCTGGTGGAAGTCGCCCCCCATCAGATCCGCCCTCCCGATGGCCCCCCGGAATATGACATCTCCCACAAAGGCCGCCTCTTCCCGGGCCAGGATGAAGATGACATGGCCCGGGGCGTGGCCCGGGGCATGGCGCACCTGGACCTCCACACCCTGGAAGGCCAGGACCTCACCGTGGACCAGCGGCCGGTCGGTGGGAGGCAGGGGACCCACCAGGGGAAGATTGAAGGCCCGGGCCTGGGCGTCCACACCCTGGTAGAGCCGGTCGTCGTCGGGGTGCAGATAGATGGGAGCATCGGGGAAGTGGTCCCGGAGGTGCGGGAGGCCTTCCACGTGGTCCAGATGGGCATGGGTCAGGAGAATGGCAGCCAGTGAAAGGCCCTTCTCCTGGATGTGCCGTACCATGGACGGCGCAGCGGCCCCGGGGTCGATTACCACCCCGAAGCCGCTGTCATCCAGTTCCACGAGATATCCGTTCTCTCCAAGATCCCCGCCGGCGAAGGTGTGGATACGGGTCACGAAATCAGTGTCCTTCCCTCTTTCTGGGGTCAAGGTCCGGGTCGGGGGACCCGGAAGGGGTCAGGTCCGGGTCGGGGGACCCGGAAGGGGTCAGGTCCGGGTCAGGGGACCCGGAAGGGGTCAGGTCCGGGTCAGGGGACCCGGAATCGGACTTCCGACGTACCCTCAAGCACAGCCGCACCCCGAGGGCCCCATGGAAGACAGCTCCAACTCCTTCTCCTTCTCCGTAGCCGGCTTCCAGCCGCCGGAGATCTCCAGCATCCGCTTCAAGGAAGCCTCCGCCCTGGTGCGGATCTCCTCGTCCATGGTGACCTCGAACTTCCCGTGATCCAGGGACCAGGCCAGCTTGGCGAGGTTGTTCAGCTTCATGTTGCCGCAGATGGCGGCCCCCGAGAGGGCGATCATCTTCTTGTGCGGGTATTGCTCCTGGACCCGGTCCACCAGTCCCCGCTCCGTGCCGAAGATCAGAGCGTCGTGGTCCGCAGCCATCTTCACCATTCCCGAGGTGGAGGTCACCACGTCGGCCAGGTCCAGAAGGTCCTGCCTGGCCTCAGGATGGATGACCACCAGAGCCTCGGGATTCTTGGCCTTGGCCTCCGCCAGCTCCTCCAGGACCATATCGTCGTGGACGTAGCAGTAGCCGTCCCATGGAATGATGTTGTCCCGGCCCGTCTGATCGATGACGTATTGAGCCAGGTTCCTGTCCGGGACGAAGATGATGGGCTGATCCTCGGGAATGGTCTCCACCACCTGGACGGCGTTGGCGGAGGTGCAACAGAGATCCGACTCCGCCTTGACCTCAGCCGAAGAGTTCACATACGTCACGACGACAGCCTCGGGATGCTGCGCCTTCAGCTTCCGGAGAGCGTTGCCGGTGACAAAGTCCGCCATGGGGCATCCGGCACGAAGGTCCGGCATGAGGACCGTCTTTCCCGGCGAAAGGATCTTCGCCGTCTCCGCCATGAAATGAACGCCGCAAAAGACGATGACATCCGCATCGGTTTCCGATGCCTCCTGGGAGAGGCCAAGGGAATCGCCGAGATAGTCACTGACTTCCTGTATCTCCAGGCGCTGGTAGTTGTGCCCGAGGATGACGGCGTTGATCTCCTCTTTCCGAAGTCGAATCCGCTCCACCAGCTCCTCCCTGGGGAGGGCGGCGTAGTCCAACACGGTGGAAAGCGGCTTCCTGTCGGTTGTCATCATGGTACTTCGTTACCCTTCTCTCTGGCCACGCCGGGATGACCTGATCCCGAACGTCATCTCCCGTCCAGGGAGGCACGGACCGTTTTCGAACCGGGGCCCGCCGGGGAATGTTTCCCGGCAGGCCCCTTTCAGAAAAAACAGGCGAGTGGCTCCCCGCCGGTCACACTGTAAAGGAGCTTCCGCAGCCACATCCTCCAGAGGCATTCGGATTCCTGAAGGTGAACCCGGAACCCATCATGGTGGTGACATAATCGATCTCCACCCCCTCCAGGTACTGGGCGCTGAAGGGATCCACAAACAGGCGGAACCCCTCCATCTCCAGGATCTCGTCGTCCTCGGCAGGGGTCTCTTCGATATTCAGGCCGTACTGGAATCCCGAGCATCCCCCGGGAAGGACGGCGACCCGGAGCCCGGCGGCGTCCACGTCCTCTCCCTGCTCTTCAATGAACTTCTGAACCGTCGTGACAGCCGTCGGAGTCAGGTTGATCTGCATCTTTTCAAAATCCTCCGAAACTCAGATATGGGAGTTTCATTTTCTGGTGCCCCTGGTACCCGGGCCCCGGATACCGGTTCCGGGGTGAATCCCGGTTCCAAAGGCCATTCAAGCTATTTCTGGCCCCCCGGGGGGTCAAGGAGAAAACCGCTGAGATCCGGCAGTCACTCAACATTCTCCACGAGAAAATGTTCATGCAAGTTCGATACCGGAATTCCGGCCAGACCTCTGACACTTTGACAGCGGCGCCTCAGGCGGAATCTCCATGAAGGATCCAGTCCACGACATCGGAGAGGGTGTCCTCCGCTCGGGTCCCCACGGGGAGATCCTCCTCCTCGTCCGCACCGTATCCCGTCCGCACCAGGATCCCCGTCCCCCCCAGCACGAGAGCCGGGAGGACGTCCTTCACCCGGTCGCCCACGAAGTAGGAAGCTCCGAGATTCACATTCAGCTCCCGGGCCGCTTTCCGGTACATCCCCGTCCCGGGCTTCCGGCACTCACAGGGCCCGGTGAAGTCGGGGTGGTGGGGACAGAAATACGTGGCGTCGGGGAGCGCCCCTTCCCTTTCGAGTAGCTCGTCCACCCGGCGGGCCACGGCCTGGTAGTCCTCCAGGCTGTAGAACCCCCTGGCGATCCCCGATTGGTTGGTCACCACCACCAGGACGAATCCGGCGGCCTTGAGGCGCCGCAGGGCCTCCGGCACCCCCTCCAGGAGAGCCACCCCTTCCGGGTCCGCCAGGTATTCCCGCTCCCGGATCAGGGTGCCGTCCCGATCCAGGAACACGGCAGCCCTGGTCGGGATCGGGGGACTCATGTCCCCCCTCCCTTCAAGGACATGAGGGCGTCCGCCACCGTCCCGTCCAGGGAGGGATCCACAGTGCGAAGGTCGAGAATCAGGTCGTCGTCCTCCCGCCGCCCCACCACCGGGGGATCTCCCATGCGGAGGGAGCGGGCCAGCTCCTGGGCCGAGACCCCCTCCATCCGGATGCGGAGGACCCAGCCCGGAAGGGTCACCCCGGGGTAGGTCCCGCCACCCACCAGGCCGTCCCCCGGAGTCACGTCCACGTTCATCCCTCCCCGGATCTCCAGAACCCCCGCCAGGGCACGGCACCTGGCTTCCAGGGTCTCCCCGGCCCGGGCGGCCATTCGAAGGACGGGGATCTCCCGCAGTGCTTCCCGGGGATCCAGATAGTGGCGGAGCGTGGCCTCCAGGCCCGCCAGCGTCACTTTGTCCACTCTGAAGGCCCGGGTCAGGGGGTTCCTCCGCATTCGGGCAATGACATCCGCATCGCCCAGGAGAATCCCGGCCTGGGGACCGCCCAGAAGCTTGTCGCCGGAGATGGCCACCACGTGGGCGCCCCGGGCCAGGCTCTCGGGAGCCCTGGGCTCCGGCGGAAGCCCGAGGGCCTGGGGATCCGCCAGAAGTCCGGAGCCCAGGTCATGGAGGAGAAAGAGACCCAACTCCCGGGCCAGGGCGGCCAATTCCTCCAGGGAAGCCTCTTCGGTGAAGCCGGAAATCCGGAAATTGGACCTGTGGACCTTGAGTACGGCCGCCACATCCCCTTCTTCCGCCGCCTCCCGGTAATCCGCCGGTCGGGTTCGGTTCGTGGTGCCCACCTCCCGGAGATGGGCACCGGAGCGGGAGAGCATGTCCGGAATCCGGAATCCGCCCCCGATCTCCACCAGCTCCCCCCTGGAAACCAGGACATGGCGATCCCGGGCCAGGGTGTTCAGACCCAGAACGACCGCCGCGGCATTGTTGTTCACCACAAGGGCGTCCGGGGCCCCGGTAATCTCCCTGAGGAGGCCCACGCAGTGCACGTACCGGGACCCACGCTCCCCGGACTCCAGATCGAATTCCAGATTCGAATACCCCTCCCCCGCCCGGCTCATGGCCTCCCGGGTGGCTCTGGACAGGGGGGACCGGCCGAGATTGGTGTGGATGATGACTCCGGTGGCGTTGATGACGGGTCGGAGGGAAGGCAGGGAAAGGACTCTCAGGGCCTCCCCGACCCGGCGGGCATACGCTTCCGCGGTCCCGGGAATGGCCCTCTCACCCCCGACCCCGATCCCTTCCCGGATCTCCCGAAGCACCTCCCGGGTGGTCGAGAGGACTCTCGAGCGTGGATGGTCATCCAGAAGAGCCCTGAACTCCACGGAATCCAGGAGACGATCCACGCCGGGAAGGCCCCTCCGGGGATCACTCATCAGGGGAAATCCCGGTGCTGTCCCCCGGGGGAGGCTCGGGGGGAGTCCAGGTGAAGCCGACGGAGCCTCCGCCCTCCGGCAAGCCGTTCACATTGACCACGTTGGAAACCACGACCCTGTAGAGCTGGTCCGGTTCCAGCGGAGAGGCCAGGAGAGCGAAGAACACGGATTCCGGAAGGATCGGCTCCTCTTCCACGACCTGCTCCTCCTCTTCCACCACCTCCACGGTCTCCGGGGGCTCCAGGCGGCCCAGGATGACCTCCAGCTCACCCTCGATCTCCAGGATCGCCAGGGTGTCCCCCCCGGCTTGAAGGGCCGCCAGGGTGCCCTGGAGGGAATCCGCCACCACCCGGAGAGAATCCCGAACCATCCGGAGGGAATCCGCCGCCCGAATGGAGTCCTGGACCGCCATCATGGAGTCCACCTGCCGTTGCCATAGAAGCCGTTCCACCTCCGGTCCCGGCGTCATTTCCGAGAGATCCTCCTGCCCCTCGTCCCTGAGGAGGCTCACCTGGACCTGGGCCAGTGCCTGCTCCGGCATGAGAAAGTCGTCGAAGGAGAGCTCCAGGAGAACCGAATCCACCGCCTCGACCATTATGAGCTCTGCCGGGGTGGTGTCGGGTTGAAGGATGGCCACCGAGGTGATGATCGTGTCGATTCGGGGAGGCCGGAGCCCCGCCTGGATTCGTTCCTGCCCCTGGGCCTCCTGAAAATCCGCCTCCCGGTTCCGGTTGTTGTCCAGGTAGACCTGAAGCTCAAAGGCCTCCGGAGGTACATAGCGAAGGAGGAAGATCCCAGCCGTGTCGGTAACTGTGACAAGCGGATGACTATCCTCAGCCACCTCGAACCTCTGCTCACCGGGCTCCAGTCTCCATGCCTCTACTCTCGCCCCCTCCACAGGCTCTCCTGTGATGCGGTCCGTCACCACGCCCCCCACCACGTGCCGGTGAAATTCGCCTCCGGTGGAAAATACCAGCTCGAAGGGGCTGTCCATGGGGTTGTTGAAAAGATCCTTGATGGTCCTCCGCACACGGATTCGGTAGACCAGGTCGGGCCGGAAGCCACCGATGACGGACACCTGGAGGCCGGAACGGGTGTGCTTGACCTCTGTCTCACCGGTATACGGAGAGACCAGGACGGCATCCTCCAGCCGTCCGTCGGTGGGTCTCTCGGAGATCCGCTCGCTGAAGGTGATGACAGCCGGATCCCGGGTCGGCTCGATGACCTCGAAGGTGTCGGGCCAGATTTCGACCACCATGGGCGGGATCCGGTCCTGGGGTCCCCCGGGGGGCCTTCCGGGCCTGGCACAGGACGCAACGAGCAGGGATCCGGCAAAGAGCAGGATCAGGGCCCGTCTTCCTTCTGTGGTCCCCATCTTCACTGTCATCATTCCGGGTCCCGTCAAGCTACCCCGAAGGCCGCAAGCTTTTCCTGGAGCTTCTCCTTCTGATCCCGGAAGCTCTCGGCTTTCTTCCGCTCACGCTCCACCACCGCCTCCGGCGCGTTCTGGAGGAATCCCTGATTCTCCAACTTTTTCAGGATCCCGGTGAGTTGACCTTCCAGCCGCTGGATCTGCTTCCTCAGCCGGTTCTTTTCCTGCTCCAGGTCGATGACCCCCTCCAGGGGAATGAACAGCTCCGTTCCATTCTCCAGGACCCCGTGGGCTCCGGCTCCGGAGCGCTCACCATCCAGGGAAATCCCTCCCACCCGCGCCAGCATACGAAGGGCCATGCCCTCCGACTCCAGGGTGCTCTGGAAATCCTCGGGAGCCCCTCCCAGAACCACGTCCACCCGCGCACCCTCCGGCACGCCATATTCCTTTCGCAGACGTCGGATCTGGGTGACGAGCTCCTGAAGGCCCTTCATACGGTCCTCGGCCTCCGGGTCTTCCAGAGCCGGATCCCTTTGGGGCCATTCGGCTTCCATGAGCGCCCCGGGCCGCTGGGAGCCCTCCGGCCAGGGCAGCTTCTGCCAGAGCTCCTCCGTGACGAAGGGGATCATGGGATGGAGCAGCCGGAGAATCCCATCCAGCGCAGCGATGAGAGTGCTTCGGGCGGCCTCCCGGCTTCCCTCACCCTCTTCTCCCCGGAGCCGGGGCTTCACCAGCTCCAGATACCAGTCGGCAAACTCGCTCCAGAAGAAGTGATAGGCTTTCTCCGCCACCTCGTGGAGGCGGAATTTCTCCAGGTCTTCAGTCAGGCCGGCTGCGGTCCTGGACAGCCGGGAGAGGATCCAGCGGTCCGCGAGCCTCAACTCTCCTTCAACCTCCCCGAGGGGTCTGACCGGGTCCTCCCCCACGCTCATGAGCGTGAAACGCCCGGCGTTCCATACCTTGTTGGCAAAGTTCCTGCCCGGAGCGAACGAGGCCTCCAGGTCGTCAGGATCCAGGTAGATGTCCGTGCCCACGGCCGCCGCGGAGATGACCGTGTAGCGCAGGGCGTCGGCCCCGAAACGGTCCACAACCTCCAGGGGGTCGATGCCGTTTCCGAGAGACTTGGACATCTTCCGGCCCCTGGTGTCCCGCACCGTGGCGTGGAGATAGACGTTCCGGAACGGCGCCTCGCCCATGAACTCGTACCCGGCCATGATCATCCGGGCAACCCAGAAAAAGAGGATCTCCGGAGCCGTGGAAAGAACGTGGCCGGGATAGAAGGCATCGAGATCCTTCGTCTTCTCCGGCCATCCAAATACGCTGAACGGCCAGAGCCAGGACGAGAACCAGGTATCCAGGACATCCGGATCCTGCCGGAGGCTCTCGCTGCCGCAGGCGGTGCACGCGGCCGGGTCCTCCCGGGCCACCAGGACCTCGCCGCAGTCCTGGCAGTACCAGACGGGAATCCGGTGTCCCCACCAGAGTTGCCGGGAGATGCACCAGTCCCTGATGTTCTCCATCCAGTGCTCGTAGACCTTCTTCCACCGGGCCGGCGTAAACCTCACCGTGCCATCCCGGGAAGCCTGCAGGGCCGGCTCCGCAAGTGGCGCCATCTTCACGAACCACTGCTCGCTGAGGCGGGGCTCCACCACGGTATCGCAGCGATAGCACTGGGGGATGGAATGGGTGTGGGGATCCTCCCCTCCGTACAGCCCCTCTTCCTTGAACGCGTGGATCACCTTCTTTCGGGCTTCGAAGCGATCCATGCCACGGAAGGCCTCCGGCGCATTCTCCCCCATCCGCCCATCGGGCGTCATGACGTTCAGGAGGGGAATGTTCCCCCGTTGGGCCATCTCGAAATCGTTGGGATCGTGGGCCGGCGTGACCTTCACCATACCGGTGCCGAACTCCCGGTCCACGAATTCGTCGGCCACGATGGGAATACGACGGTCCGTGAGAGGCAGGTCCACCTCTTCACCCAGAAGCCCTCTGTAGCGCTCGTCGGAGGGATTCACGGCCACGGCCATGTCACCCAGCATCGTCTCGGGCCGGGTGGTGGATACGGTGAGGTACCAGCGTCCATCGGGAAGCCGGCCCAGGGCTTCCGCCCCGCCGGCCCGGGCGGCGGCGGCAGCCTCCGACGCCTCCGGCGCCAGTGGATAACGGAGGTGGTGGAGCTTTCCCTCCACTTCTCTCCCCTCCGCTTCTTCATTGGAAAGGGCCGTGTGGCATCGGGGACACCAGTTGATGATGTACTCCCCCCGGTAGATGAGGCCTTTCTCGTAAAGCCGGACGAAGACTTCCCGTACGGCCTTGCTCAGCCCCGGATCCAGGGTGAACCGGGTCCGTTCCCAGTCACAGCTGCAACCGATGGCCTTGAGCTGGTCCAGAATGGCGCCACCGGTCTCGTGGACGAACTCCCATGTCCGGTCCACGAAGGCTTCCCGACCCAGGTCCGCCCGGGTCTTTCCCTCGGAAGCCAGCTGCTTCTCCACCACATTCTGGGTGGCGATGCCGGCATGGTCCGTTCCGGGGACCCATAGAGACGCTTTCCCCTGCATTCGCCTCCAGCGAATGAGGACGTCCTGGATGGTGTTGTTCAGGCCGTGGCCCATGTGGAGGACGGCCGTCACGTTGGGGGGGGGAATGACGATGACGAAGGGGTCCTGCCCGCCCTCCAGAACCTGAGAAGGATCCCGGTGGAAGTAGCCCTTCTCCATCCACTTTGCGTAGAGGGAAGGTTCGATGGCTTTCGGATCCAGGCGGGGCGCCAGCTCGGTGGCCACGACGACTCCAGCGTTTTACGGATGAATAGTGAAGAAGAAGCGGGCCTCCGGAAGACCCCAGACCTTGTCATTCTAGACTGCCGGGACGAAACGGTTCCGCTCCCTCCGGCGGACCCCGGAAAGAGCGGAGAACAGGGAAGATTATGGGAATGCCCCAGGGGCGTCAATTTGGGGGCGAAAAGGATCTGAGGGCCGTGGCGTTCGTGACCCGTCCCGCCCCTTTTCTCCAGGCATGTCCCTCCGCCACGAATCCCGGGGTCAGTGACGAATCCCGGTGGTATCCGGCTGTCTTTCCGCCTCCCGGCGTTTTCGGATGGCTTCGGCCCGGTCCTTCCAGACATCCCGGACGCCCTTGGCCGCCGCTCCACGTTGGATGTCGTCCCAGGCCCAGATCCGATTGGCGTTCTGCTCCCGGAGCATGGGCGAGGAACCGAAGCCGAACGGCAGGGGCAGCGTGATGTCCCCCAGGTGGAGCTTTCCGGGAGAAACACCCCACCTGCCCCCCTCGTCATCGGTGTAGGTCCAATCCGTGACTCTCCGGGCCAACTCCTCCGCCAGGGCCAGGGAGTCCGCCAGGCTCTCCAGCTCCGCCGCCAGGAGTATCCGCATGATCTGCTCCCTGCTGGGGCGGGTGATCTCCGGATCCACCGGCGCCCAGAGGCGGAGATCTCCGGCCCTGGGGCGGAGGCGCTCCGCGGCGGTGGGGGCCGGACGGGACGGGCCGGTGTCCTCCTCCCCGGCAACCTCTTCGCCTCCGGGGTCTCCGGCGGAGGGGGCCGGCGCCACCGCCTCCGGTTCCTCTTCCGGGAGAGGGACGTCCAGACTCGGCTCCTCCGAAAAGGGCTCCAGGTTGATGATCTCGGTACCCTCGGGGCGTTGGATCTGCCCGGCGGTCCCGGAGGGAGGCGCCACGACCGGAGCCCTGACCAGGAGGGTGGGATAGACGGCCACGGCCAGGAAGTGGAGGAGAGCGGAAATCCCCAGGGATATCCAGAATGCCCTGCGGTACCCCGTCCGGCCACGCCGAGGGGGGGTCCCGGAGGGACCTTCTGCGATTTCGGATGGGGAGCGGCCACTCATGGTGTGTGTACTAACCCCCCCCTGGACGGCGGTTCCGGCGCCGGCCCCCGGGACAGAGAGCCCACCAGGGAATTCCTGCTCGGCTCAGATGCATTTTCGACGCAACCCGCGTCCCGGTTCGACGGGCGGATCCGGACCTCAGCCCAGCAAGCGCCCCAGTCTTTCCGCCGCTGCCTCCAGGCGGGCCTCGGAGGTTGTCAGCGCGATACGGAAGAACCCTTCCCCCCCCTGCCCCATGGAACTGCCGGGCAGGACGATGACCCCCTCCTTCTCCAGGGCCCTCCTGCAGAACTCCAGTCCTGTCTCCTTCGTGGGAACGGGAACCCAGAGATACATGGTCGCCCGGGGGGTCTTCACCTGGAACCCCTGGGCGGCCAGGGCCGAGACGGCGGCATCCCTTCTCCGCTGGAAGACCTGGATGTTCCCCGGAACCCACTCCTCCCAGGATCTGAGGGCAGCGGCGCCTGCGGCCTGAACTCCCAGGAAAGCCCCGGTATCCACGAAGCTCTTCACCCGGGCCAGAGCCCCCACCAGCTCCGGGTTCCCGGCGGCCCAGCCCAGGCGCCACCCCGTCATGTTGTAGGTCTTGGAGAGGGAGTGCATTTCCAGGCTCACCTCCCGGGCCCCTTCGATCTCGAAGATGCTTGGGGGCCGATACCCGTCGAAGGCGACCTCGCTATAGGCGTTGTCGTAGACCAGGACCAGGCCGTGCTCGCGGCAGAAGCTCACGGTATCGGCCAGGTACTCTCGGGGGGCCAGAGCCGTGGTGGGGTTGTTGGGATAGTTCAGGTAGAGGAGCTTGGCCCGCCTTACCTGGTCCCCGGGCAGCTCCTCCAGGGGAATCAGGAAATCGTTCTCCTCCTTAAGAGGCACCCGAATGGGCTCCCCTCCGGCCAGCCAGACACCGCTCCAGTAGGGGGCGTATCCCGGATCCGGAATGAAGGCCGTGTCGCCGGGGTTCATGAAGGCCAGGGGAAGATGGGCGATCCCGTCCTTGGAGCCGATGAGGGGAACGATCTCCCTCACCGGATCCATCTCCACACCGAAACGGCGTTTCATCCAGGCCACCACTTCGGATCTGAACTCGGCCAGGCCCAGGTTGAAGGGATACCGGGAGATGGCCGGGTCCTCCACGGCAGCCTTGATTCCCTCTACGGCGGCGGGCGGAGGCGCAAGATCCGCGTCGCCGGCGCTGAGATCGATGATGTCCACCCCCTCGTCCAGGAGGCGCTTCTTGGCCTCTGGAATTCCCGCCAGAGGGTAGGAGGGAAGGTTCTGGAAGCGTTCACTGAAATCGGGGATCATTGTCCGTCTTCTCCTCTGGCGACAACGGGATTTTCAAGAATATCCAGGCCTGTGAGCTCCACTTCCACCCGATCTCCGGGAACCAGGGGGCCCACCCCCTCCGGGGTTCCCGTGGCCAGGAGATCCCCCGGCTCCAGGGTCATGATCCGCGACACGTAGGAGATGAGGAAGGGGATGGAGAACACCATGTCCTGAATCCGGCCCCTCTGCCTTTCCTGGCCATTCACCCTGGTGACGACCGAGAGGTCGTCGAGGTCCACCTCTTCGAGTGGTGTGGCCTTCCCCACGGGACAGAAGGTGTCGAAGCCCTTCGCCCGGCTCCACTGGCTATCCTTTCGCTGAAGGGTCCGGGCCGTCACATCATTGACCGGTACCAGACCACTCACGAACTCCAGAGCTTCCCTCTCATCCACCCGGGAAGCGGTGTGTCTCAGGAGGACGCCGATCTCTCCTTCGAAGTGGACCTCCCCCACATCCGGAGGAATGACGATGGCGTCACCGCTTCCGATGAGGGCAGAAGGAGGCTTGAGGAAGATCAGGGGTTCGGAAGGAACCTCGTTGCCCAGCTCGGCGGCGTGGGCCACGTAGTTCCGTCCGATACAGACGATCTTGGACGGACGGGGAAGAGATGGCATGGGCTGGCCCCCAATTTCACGGTAAGAGAAACGGCCCTCCTCGTCCGGTCCGGGAGATTGTGCCGGAATCCGGGGAGAAGCGCCGCATACGTTCACTGGGCTCAGGAAGGATTCCCTCAATCCTCCACGGGCCGGGTGTGAATCCAGCTTCCCACCACTGCCGCGGAGCCGGCTACAGCCAGGATGCAGCCGATGACGGCCCACCAGAACCCCAGGTCCGCGTTCCCGCCCCGCCAGGCCCCGGCGGAACTCATGAACGCAAGGGCAACCAGGACCGCATAGCCGATTCCGATGACGATTCCGATCAGGAGCTTCATCACTCACAGGGTGATGGGTCGATGGCGCCGGGACGGCCCGGCAGGTGGACACTAATCTACCGCCCCCGAAACACGGGACAAGGGCGGCGAAGGGCGCTGAAGGACCGCAACGTCCAGGAGGGAGGGCGACGCCGAACCGGCATCATGGTCGAGCCCCGGAGGCGTCACGCCGAACCGGCATCATGGTCGGGCCCCGGAGGCGTCACGCCGAGCCGTCATAGAAACGGCCCAGGGCTCGTTTCAGCTCCCACCAGAGCCCCTTGGCCAGGGGAGCCGGAGGAAGGGATTGACGAAGGTAGGGGCCATATCGCCGGGTGAGGATGCGGTCGTCCAGGATCAGGACCACCCCTCGATCCTGCCGGGTCCGGATGAGGCGGCCGAACCCCTGCTTGAGCCGCAGGGCCGCCTCCGGCAGGGTGTAATGCCGGAACGGGTCCTTTCCCTGCGCCTCCAGAGCCTCCATCCGGGCCGCCACGATGGGCTCCGTGGGCACCTGAAAGGGAAGCTTCTGGATGACGAGAGCCCGGAGGGGGTCCCCGGGAACATCCACACCTTCCCAGAAGGAGGCGGTCCCGAGAAGGACACCGTTCCCGGCCCGGGTGAAACCCTGGAGGAGTCGGAGCCGGGGTGCTTCTCCCTGCACGAAAAGGGGCCCCGGCAGCGCTCCCTCCCCGGCCCGCAGGAGTTCCGCCACCCGCTTCAGGGCCCGGTGCGATGTGAAAAGGACGAACAGCCCGCCCCCCGTCATCCCCGCCAGCTCCAGGGCCACCCGGGCTGTCTCTTCCTGGAACCGATCGCCCTGGGCCTGGGGGCCTGAAAGGTCGGTGGGAATGGCCAGAAGGCTCTGCTCCTCGAAGCAGAAGGGCGAGGGCACCACCGCCTCCGACACCTCCAGCTCTCCCCCATCCTCCAGGATGTCACCCGGATCCAGGCCCAGGCGGGAGCGAAGATACTCGAAGCCGGCTCGGGTGGTGAGGGTCGCCGACGTCAGGACCGCGCTGTCCAGACGCCGGAAGAGGTCCTCCCGGAGGATCTCCCCCACCTGAACAGGGGCCGCCGCGAGAGCGAGATTCGGGGAGCCGCCCAGGACTCCTCCCTTGAACCGGAGCCACCGGACCAGATCAGGACCCTCCTCGCCGGGATCCAGGACCCGCTGAGCTCCGAAGGCCGCATGCTCCAGGCGATGTTGTATGCTCTGGAGATCCAGGAGCCGCCCCTCCAGCTCCAGGGCCCAGGTCTCGTCTCCCTGAATCCTGCTCCGCAGCTCTCCTACCTCCCTGGCCAGGATCCGGAAGGAGAGGAGGAACCGGGAGAGCGCTTCCCGAACATTGTCTTCACGGCCCGGCTCCGTGCCCTCCCGGCCACCCAGACGGAGGGCTTCACTCCTGTCGGCCGGAAGGGTTTCCTCCAGAAGGGTCAGGAGGGGAGCCAGGGCCTCCCGAGCCTCCTCCAGGGCCGGACGGACCCGGTCCTCCAACCGCTTCACGAGGAGTCCGGAGCTTCCCCGGTCCGGGTCCCCGGCAAGGGTGGCCCGAAGATCCGCAAGGATCCCCTTACCCCGCCGTTCCAGCCGAGCCAGGAGTCTGAAAAGGCCGGTCCTCGTCACCTCCACGCCCAGGTGCTCCGTGGCCGCGTCCTCGGCGTTGTGGGCCTCGTCCAGGATCAGGTGCCGGAATGGGGGAAGGACGGCGGACCGCGAAAAGTTGTTCGTGGCCCGTCGGATGGAGAGGTCGGTGAAGAGGAGGTGATGGTTCACAACCAGGAGTTTGGCGGCGGCGGCGGCCCTGCGGGCCCGATGGAAGAAGCATTCCTGAAAATGGGGGCAGCGAGCGCGGAGACAGATGTCCGGGTCGCTTCGGACCTCCTCCCAGACCTCCCGGGAGGGGGAAGAGGAGAGGTCGGTCAGGGATCCATCCCGGGTATTTTTCATCCATTCCAGGAGAAAGGCCAACTCCTGGCTCCGGTCCTCCTGGAACAGGGTGGAGGCCGAGGCAGCCGCCAGCCGCGCCCGCCGGATGGAGATGTAGTTGCCCCTCCCCTTCACCAGAGCCCAGGGCAGCTCTTCGTCCAGGGCCCGGGCCAGGAGAGGCAGGTCCTTTTCCACCAACTGCTCCTGGAGGTTGATGGTGTTGGTGGAGATGACGGTCCGCTCCTCGTTCCTCAAGGCCCAGAGGGCAGCGGGAACCAGATAGGCCATGGACTTTCCCGTGCCCGTGCCGGCCTCCACCATGGCCACCCCGCCCTGGTTGTAATGCCGGGCCACCATCCGCGCCATGTCCCGTTGTCCCGGCCGGTCTTCAAAGGCCCGCAGGGCTCCGGCCAGCCCTCCGCCGGGCCCGAGGAACGCACCCACCTCTTCCGGATCCAGGGATTCCAGCGTCCGGGGGACAGGGGGCTCGGCCACCACGTAAAGCCTGGTGGCAGCATTGTCCACGATGGCCGATCCAAGGCCGTCTTCGTGGAGGGCCGCCGCCACTGCCAGGTCCGCCTCCGAGGGTTCCAGAGAGCCCGAGGGGTGGTTGTGGATCATCACGCTCCCACGGGGAGCGTCCCGGGACACGGCCAGGACGGCTGAGCGATTCCCCCGGGCCACGGCCCTGACGTTCACCAGCGCCCGCGCCGGATCCACTTCGGCAAGGAAGGTGACCTCCCGCCCTCCCGCCCGTTGAATCTCCCGGCGGATGAGTTCGGCGGCGTGGGGTGAAAGCGTGAGCTCCGGGACCTGGGCAGGACGTGACGAAGGAGGATCCATGGGCCGCTATCTCCGGTCCTCTCTTTCGGCCCCGGAAAGGCCCTGGACCAGCTGGTACGCCTGATTCCGGGGGATCCCCAGCCTCCGTGCCACTTCCCGGGCAACCTGACTCGGACGGTGCCCCTGATTCAGCAGGGGCCGGGCCAGGGCCGCCACCGCTTCTTCGTCCACCCGGGCCGAAGCCTCCGGGGGCGGAGTCGCCGCCAGGACCACGGTGATCTCTCCCCGGGGAGGATTCTGTCGGAAATGCGCTCGAAGATCCTCCACCGAGCCGCGGACGAACTCCTCGTGGAGCTTGGTGAGCTCCCGGGCCACCGCGCACTGTCGGTCCGCGTCGGCGGCTTCCGTCAGGTCTTCCATCAGCGCCGCCAGGCGCTCTGGCGATTCAAAGAAAACGGTGGTCTCGGGGGCCGTCGCCAACCGCTCCATGAAGGCCGCTCGTTCCTTACCCTTCCGGGGCACGAATCCCAGAAAAGAAAAGCGCTCCGAGGGAAGCCCGGAGCCCACCAGGGCCGCCAGCACCGCCGAGGGTCCAGGAATCGGGACGACCGTGTGACCCCGGTCCAGGACGGCCTCCACCACCCGAGCTCCTGGATCGGAAATCAGGGGGGTTCCGGCGTCGGAAACCAGCGCCACCTCCTCCCCTCCATCCAGCCACCGGAGAACTTCCTCCTTTCGGAATGCCTCGTTATGGGCATGAAGAGACACCATGGGCGTGCTGAGGCCCAGGTGGGAGAGAAGAGTCCGGGTCCGCCGGGTATCCTCCGCCAGCACTCTGGAGACGGTGGCCAGGATCTCCTTCGCCCGATCACTCAAATCCCCCAGATTTCCGATGGGGGTACTGACCAGATAGAGGCTCGACATGGAAGAAGGATGGGGAAAAAAGGAAGCCCGGTCCATGGCCGCCGGGGCTCAGGACCGGGCTTTCTGCGCCGAAGGGCCGACAGATCAGATGTGCTCGTTGACCTTGGCTTCCAGGAAGGGCTTGGGAACGGCCCCAACGACGGTGTCCACGTGCTTTCCATCCTTGAAGAAGAGGATGCTGGGGATGGACCGGATGCCGAAACGGCTGGCAGTGCCGGGGTTCTGATCCACGTCCATCTTTCCGACCTTCAAACCCTGGTCGGCATAGGCCTCGGCCAGTTCCGCCACAATGGGCGCCACCATGCGGCAGGGACCGCACCAGGCGGCCCAGAAGTCCACAATGGAAAGACCGGAGGTGCCTTCGATCTCGTCCCCGAAGTTCTGGTCCGTGACCTCAAAGACCTTATCACTGTCAGCCATCTAACCTACTCCTTGTCCGAAATGGCGGTCATGCATACCATGCCGCCGGGTTCAGGCGCCGCCGGGATCCCATCTATCGCCAAACCCAGGCAACGTCACGAATATGTTTTCCTACCCGCTGGACCACGTCGCTGTGGCCGTCGCCTCTCTCGAAGAGGCGTCCTCTAGATTCGAACTCATTGCCGGGACCTCGGGTTCCCCCGTTGAAACCCTGGAGTCCCAGGGGGTCCGGGTCACCTTCATCGGCTCTGTCGAGCTGCTGGAGCCCCTGGGGCCCGAAACCACCGTGGGCCGCTTCCTCCAGAGGCGGGGTCCGGGGCTCCACCATTACGCATACCGGGTCCCGAATCTGTCAAAGGCCCTTCGCCGGCTCAAGTCCGAAGGTGTGGAACTCATCGACGATGCTCCACGCCCCGGCGCCCGTGGCCACCTGGTGGCCTTCCTTCATCCCAGAAGCACCGGCGGCGTCCTGGTGGAGCTGGTGCAGAACACCTGAGGCCGGAAGACCGCCAGGCGGTCCCTTCGGCTCCCGGTTCCATTGCACCTCGTTACCTCCCCCGGCGCCCGGTGACCCGGTCCAGGCCGATCTGTTCCACCAGCCAGCGGCCCTCTCCGGTCTTCACCACGATGAAGGGCACATCCTCTACCGTCCGGCCATCGATCAGGAGGTCCACGCCGATGCGGGAGGTGGGATGCACCCTCCCGGCCACAGCGGCCTCGGATGCCACCGTGTAATCTTCGTGCCGAAGGATCCGGGCGATGGCATCCATCCGGAGCTCCACTTCCTGCAGGGTGGCGCAGCGCTCCCCCAGACCCACCCAGGAGCCCAGCTTCTTGAAAGCGCACCCTACCGTGCTCCCGGTTTCGATGACCGCGCCCTCCTCCGTACCGAAGAGTCGGGCCATGGCATGGAGGTCCCGCCCGTTGGTGGCCTGGAGAAAACGCTCCACCGAGAGTATCGGCGCGACTGACGCCATTTCTCCGGAGGAAAGAACTTGTTGGGTGACACATCCACCCGGAAGGAGGATGGCGGCGGCGAGCAGGATCCGTCTCATGAGCAGTCCTGGTAGAGGTTCCGGGTCCGGAAAGCGTCAGCAAAGCTGCATACCGGGTCCCCTCCGGGTCAACAGAGGCAGAAAAATCGTCACTCCCCGGTGGCGGCGGAGCCCGGACTCTCTTCCGGGCGTTCCTGATCCTACGCGCGTTCCTGATCCTCCGCGCTTCCCCGATCCTCCTTTCCGCTCCTGTCCCGGTCTTCCCCACTTCTACCCCCGTCTTCCCCGCCTCCGGCTTCCCGGAACACACCAACATCCCGAAAACGCAGCCCGGCACCTGCGGGATCCACCTCGGCCCGGATCCTGGTCCCTTCAGGAAGATCCGCCTCCAGGAGATGGAGAGCCAGCGGATCCTGGAGCAACCGCTGGATGGCCCGCTTGAGTGGCCTGGCCCCGAAGGCCGGATCGTACCCCTCCGAGGCCATGAGGGCCATGGCCTCGGGGCTCACCTCCAGGGTGATCCCCAGATCTTCGGCCAGCGCCTCCACACGCTTCAACTGGAGCTCCACGATGGTCCGGAGGTCCTCCTGGTCGAGCGGACGGAAGAGAATGATATCGTCCACCCGGTTGAGGAACTCGGGGCGGAAATGATGGTGCAACTCCTTTCGGACCCACCCCTCCACCTCCTCCCAGGCGACGGTCCCCGTCTGTTCCAGGATGTGCTGGCTTCCGATGTTGGAGGTCATGATGATGACGGCGTTCCGGAAGTCCACCGTGCGGCCCTGGGCGTCGGTGAGACGTCCGTCGTCCAGGATCTGAAGGAGCAGGTTGAATACCTCCGGGTGGGCTTTCTCGATCTCGTCGAAGAGAATGACGGCGTGGGGCCTCCGCCGGACCGCCTCCGTGAGCTGCCCCCCCTCCTCATAACCCACATATCCGGGGGGAGCCCCGATGAGGCGGGCCACAGCGTGCTTCTCCATGTACTCCGACATGTCGATACGGACCATGGCCCGCTCGTCGTCGAAGAGAAACTCTGCCAGGGCCCGGGCGGTCTCCGTTTTGCCCACACCCGTTGGGCCCAGGAAGATGAAGGAGCCTACAGGACGGTTCGGATCCTGGAGGCCGGCCCTGGCACGGCGAACGGCGTTGGAGACGGCGGCCACAGCCTCATCCTGACCCACGACCCGCCTGCCCAGGAGATCCTCCAGGTGGGTGAGGCGCTGCCGCTCCGATTCCAGGAGCCGACTCACGGGAATGCCCGTCCACTCCCCCACCACCTGGGCGATATCGTCGGCGTCCACTTCTTCCCGGAGAAACTTTCCCTCGGCCTGGAGCTCCGCCAGGCGAGCCTCCGCCACCTCCAGGGCCTGCTCTGTACCGGGTATCTCTCCATACTGTAGCTCGGCGGCCCGATTCAGATCCCCGGACCGGGTGGCCCGCTCGGCTTCCAGGCGGAGCTCGTCCACTTTTTCCTTCAGGTTCTGGATCCGGGTGATGGCCTCCTTCTCCGCCTGCCACCCGGCTTTCATGCCCGCGCTCTCTTCCCGGAGCTCCGCCAGCTCCTCCTCGATGCCCTCCCGGCGTTCCAGGGCCGCTGGATCTTTCTCCTGCGTCAGGGCCTGTTTCTCGATCTCCAGCTGGGTGATGCGGCGCTCCACCTCGTCGATCTCCTGAGGGAGGGAATCGATCTCGATGCGGAGCCGGCTTCCGGCCTCGTCGATGAGATCGATGGCCTTGTCCGGAAGGAAGCGGCCTCCGATATACCGGTCCGAAAGGCGGGCGGCAGCGATGAGGGCATCGTCCTTGATGCGGACTCCGTGATGGACCTCGTAGCGTTCCTTGAGCCCTCGAAGGATCGCCACGGTGTCTTCCACAGAAGGAGGGGCGACGAAGACAGGCTGGAAGCGGCGCTCCAGGGCCGGGTCCTTCTCGATGCGCTTCCGGTATTCGTCCAGGGTGGTGGCCCCCACCATCCGAAGCTCGCCCCTGGCCAGCATGGGCTTCAGCATGTTGCCGGCGTCCACCGCCCCTTCGGCAGCTCCCGCCCCGACGATGGTGTGAAGCTCGTCGATGAATACGATGAATCGTCCCTCCCCTTCGGAAATCTCCTTCAGGGTGGCCTTCATCCTCTCCTCGAACTCCCCCCGATATTTGGCTCCGGCCAGCATGGCCGAGATGTCCAGGGCGATGAGCTTCTTGTCTGCCAGCGTCGTGGGTATGTCACCGGCCACGATGCGCTGGGCCAACCCTTCCACGATGGCGGTCTTCCCCACTCCCGGCTCCCCGATGAGAACGGGGTTGTTCTTGGTTCGCCGAGCCAGGACCTTTACCACCCGTCGAATCTCTTCATCCCGTCCGATGACGGGATCCAGCTTCCCGAGCCTGGCCGCCTCCGTCAGGTCCTGGCTGAAGCGGGCCAGGGCACGGTAGGAGTCTTCCGGCGTCTGGTCCGTTACCCGGTGTGAGCCCCGGACCGAGTCCATGGCTTCTCGGAGATTCTCTCGGGAAGCCCCGGCATTCCGGAGGATGGTTCCGGCGTCTCCTTTTTCTTCCGAGAGGCCCAGGAGCATGTGCTCTGTGGAGACATACTCGTCACCCAGGCTCCGGGCTTCCTCCTCCGCGAGGTCCAGGGCCCGGGTCAGATCCCGGGACAGACCCGCCTCGGCCCCTCCGGTAACCCGGGTCCGGGTCTCCATGGATTCCCGGACCCGCTCCCGTATCAGGCTCACCGTCACGCCCAGCTTGTTCAGGATTGGAGCGACGATGCCTTCTTCCTGATCCAGGAGGGCCTGGAGGAGATGGACGCCCTCGATCTGGGGATGCTCGCTTCGGCGGGCCGCCTGTGCCGCCACCTGGATGGCTTCGGCCGCCTTCACAGTCAGGCGATCTGGACTCAGCATTCTCCACTCGACCTCAGTCTCTGCTCAACCTCTTCCCGGCCATCGCCCCCCGAGGGGTATCTTCAGGCTCCGGCCCGCCTCCAACATTGGATTCCCCTCCAGCCGATTCAGCCGACGAACGGCCTCGCCCTGGTCCTGAGCCCCCTCCCTCCGCAGGAGCTCTTCCAGGGCCATGGCCCCGGGAAGCGTTACGATCCGAAGCCGATCCGGCGCCACGTCGAGGATCTCCGGATCGGATACGGACCGGAAGCTCCGGATGGACGACTCCAGGATTCCACCCCGCTGTCGCCAGGCTGGGGGCGTGGCGAAGGCCAGGATCTGGAGGAGAACCTCCCCATGCCGGAGAAAGGCAACCTGACCCTGTCCTTCCTGTCCCTCCCCCTCATACACGAAATCGAGGGACGCGGCAGGGATGCCGTTGATGGGATCCCGGCTCGTCCGAAGAGCCCGGATCCCATCCTGGGCGGAAAAGCTCCGGAGAGCTGCCGCAGGATCCGAGGCGTCGGCCAGGGTCAGGACCATGAACGCGTCCTCTTCGGGGCTCTGGCCCTGAACGGCGCTCTTCAGGTTGGCTGTCCGCCATCCCCTGGGAAAGGTGAGTTGGAAGGCCATTTCCGGATGATAGAATTGATTGTCCTGGAAATAGCCCTCCCTGGGATCGCTCCCGAAAACCAGCCCGTCCAGGCGGGAGAGGTAGGCCTCCGTACCGATCCTGGATGGCTCCGCCGATACAGGGGCATCGGCAGCCATGGCCAGGATGGCCTCCTCCCGGTTCTCAGGGTTCGGATGGGTCGAGAGCCATTCGGGAACCCTTCCTCCCTCCCCTCCCGACACCTCTCCCAGCATGCCCATGACACCCGAAAGCTGAGCCGGATCATACCCCTCCCGGCTCATGTACCGGACGCCCAGCTCATCAGCCTGATGCTCGTCGTCCCTGCCGAACTTCAGGAAGAGGAGTTGCATGCCGGTAGAAGCCAGGCCCTGGAAGCGCTGGAGCTCCGGGGCCAGGATCATCCCGACCCCCATTCCCAGCTGCGCCAGCTGGGCCCTGGAGATCTGGTTTACCGAGTGTCGGGCAGTCACGTGTCCGATCTCATGGCCCAGGACCCCGGCCAACTCGGCCTCCGAGGCCAGATACGCCATGATCCCCCGGGTGACGTAGATGAATCCACCCGGGAGGGCAAAGGCATTGACCGCCGGCTCGTCCAGGACCTCGAAGGTCCAGGGGAGTTCCGGACGCTCGGAGCTGGCCGCCAGCTCCTCGCCCAACTCCTGGACGTAGCGCTGGAGATCCTCGTCGGGATAGCGTCCCATGGAGGCCAGGATCTGCGGATGGGCCTCACGGCCCATCTGGATCTCCTGACTCTCGCTCATGAAAGCCAGTTGGCGGTCACCCGTGGCGGGGTTCACCGCGCATCCCGCCAGAAACAGAAGGCCGAAAGCTCCACCGGCCAGAGTCCCGTGGCGGAGGGGTCGTCTACCACATCTCAACGTATTCATGAACTCCGGTACACCGAATGCCGGAAGGAGGGTTCACCATCCACCCGCCCGGGATCCGGTCTACCTTGAGTCCACGATCGTTATGTCCGCTCTCCCTGTCAGGATGCCGGTCCCAGCAGGAGGGCATTGGAAAAGAGCTGGAAGCCACTGTACCAGAACATGCGGAAGAGCGGATCCTCGGCAAAGAGGATCAGGCTCCCTCTCCCCATCCTTACCTGGGCCAGCCAGCTACTCTGGTCCAGGCGGTCCAGGCTCTCCTCGGAGATGACGCCGGAGATCTTCTCCTGGTCGAGTGGAAAGAAGGCCACGGACTCGAACTCCCCGGAGGGCTCGAAGGCGCGCCCCCTGGAGAGAACGAACATTTCTCCCGGCAGGGCGTCGGCACTGGCCCCCGCCGCAAGGGGATGCCCCGGATCCAGCGATACCTTGAGAATGGTACCGGGCACCGCCTGGGCCCACCGGTCCTCCTCCCTCTGTTCCCGGGTCCTGAGGGCCCTGGTCAGCTCTTCCACCGGCTCCAGCTCCTCCTCCTCGGCTCTCCGGAGACCGATCTCCCCCAGACTCCGGCCCAGGGCTTCAGCGCTGCTTCCCACAGCCACCAGGGTACCCCCACCCCTGATCCAGGCCTCCACGGCGTCCATGGCCGATTCACCCATGGCTCCCTGAAGCCCTCGGGCTTCCGGAACGACCAGGACGTCAAGGTCCCCGAGATCCACTCTGCCCAGATCGCCCAGGTTGATGGCGTGGAATGGGAGGCCGAGCTTCTGCTCCAGGAAGAACCAGTGGGCCCCATACGAGGTGGAGCTGATGCCGTCGCCGGCCAGTACGGCCACTTGCGGAAGGGTCACAAAGTCCACGCTCCCTGTGCCCAGGTCCAGCCCCGTCTCGGTCAATCCGGTGTTGACCGCCGTCAGTTGGGGGGCCAGGCCGGCTTCGTTCACTCTCCGGTCCAGGTTCTCGTTGCGGCCTCTGGGAAGAAAGAAAGTGCCCTGCGGGTATAGGGTACCTCCAAGACGGAAGGTATCGGGCTGGGCGTATGCACGCCCACCGGCCTCCAGGAAGTCCACCAGGGCCGGCATGGCCTCGAATCCCGGGGTCAGGAGGTAGCCGTAGGGGGAGCCCGATGCACCACCGCCGATCCGGGGAGTGAGCTCCGGAACCGCCTGCCAGCCCCCCCCCAGTCCCTCCATCACCGAATGGGCCTCCACACCATAGGCATACGGGAGAGACCAGGCCGTGATGTCGTACGACGACTCTCCCTCCAGGGAGTGCTCCGGCTCCAGGAGGGCGCCCGCCAGCCGACCCCGCGGCTGCCGGACCCGAATCAGGTAGGTACCCCGCGGAAAGGATTCCCGACCCTCGAAGCCCTGGTGTGGCTCCGTCCTGGCCCTGAATCCGTCCGTGGCCTCCTCCACCCGGATTCCCTGTTCCTGGAGGTGCGAAACCAGGGCCCGGACCCGGATCTGGTCCTCCCCGGGAACCAGGAGGATATCCGATAGGCCTTCGTCGATCTCCCGGTGAAAGGCGGCGAACCCCTCCAGAAGATCGGTTCGCCCGTGTGCAGTCGTCCGAAGGGTCGCTTTTCCCGCCACCCAATGGTGGGAGGCCCGATCCTTCAAGGTCAAAATCGTGCCGTCTCCCCGCTCGATCGCCAGGCCGGCGCCTCCGCCCCCGGCCTGCTCATAGGTCATCCCGATTCCCCCCAGCAGGGAGGGCCAGGAATCTCCATACCCGGGATAGAAGAGGTCGAAGCCCTGGGCCGTGTAATAGAGCCATCCCTCGGCATCGAAGGCCCTGGCATTGCCCTCTCCGATCCGCCCCGCCCAGTCCAGGATGTGGTCCGGGAAGATGGGATTGATCGGCTTGGCCGCCGGAAAGAAGAAATAGCTGGAGTTGGATCCCATCTCGTGGAAGTCCACGTGGACCTGGGGATTCCACCGGGACCAGGTAGCCAGGCGGGCCCGGGTCTCGAGCTGCGTGCCCCAGGCCCAATCCCGGTTGAGGTCGAAGAGGTAGTGGTTCGGACGGCCTCCCGGCCAGGGCTCATGGTGCTCACGGGTGGAAGGATCCGGATTCGGCTCCAGGCTCCGAGCCTGCCGGTAGAAATCCACGTACCGGGCCCGGCCGTCGGGATTGACCATGGGTTCCATGATGACCACCACGGAATCCAGGACTCCGGCCACGTCAGGCGCTCCCCTTGCCAGATCGTACGCCGTCCAGAGGGCAGCTTCGGAGGAGGAGCTCTCGTTTCCGTGGACCCCGTAAGAAAGGTATGCCACGGCCGGATTCGTGGAGATGATCTCCCTGGCCCGGGATTCGGATGTCTCCGGGTCCGTGAGTTCCCGGTTCAACTCGAGAATCTCCTCCAGGCGATCCCGATGAGGGGGGGAAGCCACCAGGAGCTGAAGGAGAGGCCGTCCCTCCATGGTCTCACCGTAGGGGTGCACGGAAACCATGGGGCTGGCATCGGCCAGAGCCGAGAGATAGTGGATGACGCCGGCTACCGTGGTGAATCGTTCTCCCAGCTCATAGCCAAGAACCTCTGCGGGAGAAGGGACCTCCTGGGCCGTCAGAGGGACTTCAGCGGGCTGGGCGGCGAAGAGTCCCAGAAGAACGAAGACGATGACTTTGAGGCGGTTCATTATGAGCTTTCGATAATGGAATGCGTTGCCTGTCAGGGTTTCGAGAAGCCCTGAACTTAGGATTGGCCCGGAAGAAGGAGCAAGGTCTTCCACGACGGCCCCTTCGCTTGACACCTGTCTCCGCCTTCCGCCACCTTCTCAGCAGTTCTCTCGGAGCCCGGCACTCGAAAAGGCTCCCAGGCCCTTCGCCCCAGGAAAGACGGTGCCCGGATTTCCGTGCAATCCCGGAAGAGTGTCCCAATTTTCCCTTTTCACCCGAATAGGCATCTTTCTCCTTCTGACCCCGATGGCCTGTTCTTCTTTCGCGGAGGAGGAAGCGGGGGAGGAAGCGGGGGAGGAGACCATCCCCAGGGAGGTTTTCATCCAGGCCTACGTGGAGCTCCGGATGGCGAGTCTGGATGCCGAGGGCCCCGAGATGAACCTGGCGATGAGGAACCAGATTTTGGACCGCCTGGGGACCGAAGAGGAGGATCTCCTCCAATTCGTGGAGGTTCACGGAACCGACGTCCAGTTCATGCGGAGGCTCTGGGAGGAGGTAGACTCGACCATGGAAGCCCGACGCCGCCCGGAAGCCCTTCCGGACGACCCGGGCCGATGATGATCCGGTCCGTTCTCGGCACGTTTCCGACCACCCTCCATCTCGGGGACCCCCATGACCTTCCATAGATCCTTCAGCGGCGCCCCCTGGGAAGAAGAAGTGGGCTACTGCCGGGCCCTCCGGACGGGCAAAAACGTCTACGTGACGGGGACTGCTCCAGTGGACCCCGACGGAAGCGTCCACGCCTCCGGTGACGGCTACCGGCAAACGGTTCGCTGTATCGAGATCATCCGGGAGGCGCTGGAAGAGTTGGGAGGAAACCTGGGCCGGGTGGTCCGCACCAGGATGTTCGTCACGGACATCGCACGGTGGGAGGAGTTCGCTCAGGGTCACAGGGAAGCCTTCAGCGCCCATCCTCCTGCCACAACGCTGGTGGAGGTCCGGAGCCTCATTCACCC
>CAZSDD010000006.1:61926-66720 GCA_964605505.1 uncultured Gemmatimonadaceae bacterium
TTCGGGGCGTTGTGCCGGATCATTGCATTTTGGCCGCCGGGATTGAATTTTTTCCCTGAATCCTACGTACTCCTCCACCTCATTCTACGTCGGATTGCCTAGGGCACCCCCCGCCCGGAGCATGCAGATTTTTGACATACAAGCGCCCTCTACACCACCCGAACCCGGGGGAGGAAACCGGTCATGGCCATCGGTATCGATGTCGGATCGCGGTTCATCAAGATCTGTGTCCTCAATGGAAAGACCGATTCCACCTTCCCGGCTCCGCAAGCCCACGGGGGAAAGCCCCTGGCCGCCCTCCGGGAGCTCTGGTCCCGCATCGAGGTTCCCGACAACGGGAAGCTCGGCCTCACGGGATCCGGAGCCGAGGGCCTCGCCCCGGTTCTGGGTCTTCCGGTGACGGACCTGTCCCGGGCCACCATCCAGGGCGTCCGGCTCCGAATGCCGGGGGTGCGTAACATTCTGGACGTAGGTGCAAGCTCCGTCACCCTCCTGGAGTTGAATGAACGGGGGGATCTGAAAGACGTATCCACCAACACCATGTGCGCTGCGGGGACCGGGTCATTCCTGGACGCACAGGGGGCCCGCATGGGTGTGGACCTGGAGGAGAGCCGCGAGTTCTCTTCTGTCCAGAATCCTCCCAGCATCGCCACACGCTGCGCCGTCTTCGCCAAGTCGGACCTCATACACCGCCAGCAGGAGGGATTCGGGAAGGAGGCCTTGTGGTGCGGTCTCTGCCGGGGGCTTTCCGCGACCCTCCTCCAGACCCTTCTCCGGGGAAAGCCCCTGGAGGGGCTGACGGTGGTGACCGGGGGAGTCGCCAGGAACCAGGAGGTCGTGCGCTGGCTCCGGACGCTGAGCGGCTCCGACGTCGTGACGTTCCCCGGCGCCGAGTTTTCCGCTGCCGTGGGCGCCGCCCTCCTGGCAGAGGGGAACGGCGGCCCAAACAGGCTCCGATTTCCTTCGATTTCCGCAACGGAGTCCGGCGCCGGGCAGTGTTCCTCCAGACGGCCCGTCCTGGAGCTGAACCGCACCCGGTATCCCAGCTTCGCCGTGGCAGAAAGCTGGGAAGATTCCTGGGGGAACGAGGTCCGGATCACCCGATGGCCCTCCGCATCCGTGGTCCAGGGATACCTGGGAGTCGACGTGGGCTCAACCTCCACCAAGGCGGTCCTGGTGGGGGAGGACGGCTCTGTCTTGCTGGACATCTACCGGAAGACCGGAGGAGACCCCATCGGCGCTACCAAGACCCTGTTCGCCGCCCTGGAGGCCATCGGGAGCTCGAAGGGTGCCTCCATCCGGGTACTGGGGTGTGGAACCACGGGCTCCGGCCGGAAGCTGGTGGGAGCGGTGGTAGGGGCCGACGCCGTGGTGAACGAGATCACCACCCACCTGGCCGGGGCCGCCGCCACGGATCCGGACGTGGAAACCATCTTCGAGATCGGCGGCCAGGATTCCAAGTTCATCCGGGCCGAGGGCGGACTGATGCGCGACACAAACATGAACTACGTGTGCGCCGCCGGCACAGGCTCCTTCGTGGAGGAGCAGGCCCTCAAGCTCGGGTACCAGGTGGACCAGGTGGGGGACCTGGTCATGGGAATCGCCCCGCCACACACATCCGACCGATGCACCGTGTTCATGGAGCAGGACGTGGAACGGCTGATTCGCCAGGGGCACTCCCCGGAGGAGGCCCTGGCCGCGGTGATGTACTCCGTGGTTGAGAACTACCTGGCCAAGGTGGTGGGCCCTCGCGCCTACCCCCGGGACGCCGTCTTCTTCTGTGGGGCCACCGCCAGGAACCGGGGGTTGGTGGCCGCCTTCGAGCAGCTCCTCGGACTCCGGGTCGTGGTCTCGCCCTACTGCCACGTCATGGGAGCCCTCGGAGTGGCTCTCCTCACCCGAGACGCGGTCCGCCGGGAAGATCGTCCCTCCCGCTTTCGGGGCCTTGACCTCTCCAACCGGGACGTCAGACTTACCCAGGAGGACTGCGACCTCTGTGAGAACAGCTGTCGCATCACCTTCGCCCATATCCAGGGGACCGACGAAGTCCCGAGTTGGGGGTACCTCTGCGGTCGCGATCCCGCGGCGGCGGAGAAGCGCAACCGGACCGAGTTCGAAGCCTTCCGTCGGCGCAGGAAGCTGGCGGCAAGGGCATTCGCCGATCATCGATTGGCGGCGAAAAAGGCCGCCGGTCCCGTGGTGGGCCTTCCCCAGACCCTCACGGCCTTCAGCCACGGGCCCCTGTGGCAGACCCTCCTCGACGGGTTGGGGTGCCGGGTGTCACTCTCCCGGCCCACCGACGCCGACGCCCGGGAGATGGCAAGCGCCCTGGTGGGATCCGAGTACTGCTTTCCCGCGAAGCTCGCCCACGGTCACGTGGGCAGCCTTCTGGACCGTCCGGAGACCGATTGGGTCTTCCTCCCACACGTCGTGAGCGAGAAGATTCCTGAAGGGCACAGCCGGGCGTTTCTCTGCCCGGTGGTGTGTGCGCTCCCGGCCATGGCACGGTCGGCCCTGAAGGTGGCGGGGAAAGCCGGGGCTGACCGGATACTCAGTCCGCTCGTGGACTTCAGATGGGACGAAAAGCGCCAGGTTCAGGAGCTGGCCAGGGAGCTGGCGGAGCCCCTCGGCGTGTCCGGAAGGCGGCTCAGGGACGCATGGCGGGCGGCGGTGGCTGCTCAGCAAACGTACGAATCTCTGTGCATCGACGAGGGAGAACGGGTACTGCAGGAGGCCCGAAAAGAGGGGCGGCCCGTGATCCTGGCGCTGGGTCGAGCCTACAACCTGCACGACAGCGGGGCCAACCTGGATCTCCCCCTCAAGATCGCTGAGAAGGGATATCCCCTGCTCCCCTCCGAGATGGCACCGATTCAGGATGTGAAGCTCGGCCCGGAGCTCGAGAACATCTACTGGATCAACGGACAACGGCTCCTCCGGGCCCTGTTGTGGGCCAGGGACCAGGAGGACGTCCACCCCGTATGGTTCACCAATTTCAAGTGTGGCCCCGATTCGTTCCTCCTCACCTACGCCGAGCGGCTCATGGGCGAGAAGCCCTTCCTGATCCTGGAGCTGGACGAGCACGGCGGCGACGCCGGATACCTCACGCGCATCGAAGCCTTTCTGGCCGTGGTGGAATCCAAGCGGGGCCCGTTTCCGACGCCCTCTCCCCTCCCCAGCCGCACGGATTCCCCCCAAGCCTTCAGGGGCCGGACGCTCTGGGTTCCCCAGCTCCACCCGGTGGCAGCGCCGCTGGCGGCTGCAGCCTTGCGGGGGGAGGGCCTCGACGCCCGGCCACTCCCCTTGGAGGACGACCAGTCCATGGCGGTGGGACGGCAGGTGACCCGGGGCGGGGAGTGTATTCCCATGACCCTCACCATCGGCCGACTCCTTCAGACCCTGCGGGCCGAAGGAGGGGACGGCAGCGGTCACGCCCTTTTCATGCCCAGTGCCCACGGTCCCTGCCGCTTCGGCCAGTACAATCTCCTGGAGCGGATGATCCTGGAAAAAGAGGGTTTCGGGGACCTGGCCATAATGGCACCGGACAACGACAATGCCTACCAGGGACTGGGAGAGAAGGTGAGGCGCCAGATCTGGGCCGGGACCCTGGTGGGGGACCTTCTTTTCAAGCTGAAGTGCAGGTTCCGCCCCTATGCGGCGAATCCCGGGGAGATCGACGAGATCATCGACGAAGGTATGCGCCGCATGGAACGGGCCTTCGAAGACCGGGCCCCCCTGAAGCCGGCTTTCCGGGAGGCCGTGGCGCCGTTCAGGGCCATGGGACCTCCTCCTTCCACTAAACCGCTGGTGGGAGTGGTCGGAGAGATCTTCGTACGCTGCAACTTCTATTCGAACCAGTATGTGGTGGACTCCATCGAGAGGTACGGAGGTGAAGCCTGGTTGGCGCCCTTCCACGAATGGGTCCTTTACGCTTGTTGGGCACACGAGCAGAGGGCTCGGGAGGGATGGGACATGCTGGGCCAGGCCAGGAGCTATCTCAAGAACCGTTATCTCTTCGAATCCGAGCACTCCTGGTACCACGAGGTGGAGGACCTCCTGGGAGACCGGAGAGAGCCCTCGGTGCAGGAGTCGGTAGCTGCGGCGTCACCCTATGCCACCTATAACTACGGAGGAGAGACTCTCATCACCATCGGCCGAACGGTGAAGTTCTTCGAGGAGGGCGCCGCCATGGTGGTGAACTGCTCTCCCTTCGGATGCATGCCGGGCCAGGTGATCTCGGGCATTCTGAACCAGGTTCGGGTGGATCAGGGCAAGCCGGTCGTGAACCTCTTCTACGACGGGACCGGAAGCCTGAATGATATCATCGGCGTGTTCCTGCGGAATCTTCCCGGCGTGGAGCGGAAGCCGGCGGCCATGGGGAGAACCCTTCCCTACGGGATGGCCTCTCCCCTCACCAGGTCTTCGTAGGTCTCCCGCTCCCGAATCAGGTGCACTTCGCCCTGGTCCACCATGACCTCGGGAGGCCGGGGCCTGGCGTTGTAGTTGGAGGCCATGGTGAATCCGTAGGCCCCGGCGATTCCCACGGACAGGAGATCCCCGGGTCTGGGCAGGGGAAGCTCTCTGTCCCTGGCCAAAAAGTCCCCGGACTCGCATATGGGCCCTACCACGTCTACCCGCTGCGCTTCCCTTCCCGGCACATCTTCCACCGGTCGGACGGGATGGAAGCCCCCGTAATGACTGGGGCGGATGAGCTCCGTCATACCGGCATCCGTGATGACGAAAGTCTTCTCCCCGGACTTCTTCACCGAGAGGACCCGGGTCACCAGGGAGCCGGCC
>CAZSDD010000007.1:0-1444 GCA_964605505.1 uncultured Gemmatimonadaceae bacterium
CGGGAAGCCAACGGACCGCGAATCCTCAGGGAGTATGCCGAGCTTCTCTCCATTCCCAACGTGGCCTCCGATTCCGCCGGCATCCGGCGTAACGCGGAACACATCCGTGGAGCCCTGGAGGATCGGGGAGTCGAGGCTCGCCTCCTCACCCTGCCGGGCGCCAACCCCATCGTCTTCGGAGAATTGAAGGTACCGGGAGCCACTCGGACTCTGGGACTCTACGTCCATTACGACGGGCAGCCGGCGGATTCCTCCAGATGGACCCATGCACCCTGGGAGCCCACCCTCTACTCCCGTGCCATGGAAGCAGGGGGGCACCCCATCCCCTTCCCCGTCGACGGCGAGACCCTGGACCCGGAGTGGCGCATCTACGCCCGCTCAGCCGGAGACGACAAGACCCCCATCGGCGCTATGCTGCCGGTCCTGGAAGCGTTCCAGAGGGAGGGCGTCACCCCCACCTCGAACCTCGTCTTCTTCTTCGAAGGGGAGGAGGAAGCCGGATCCACGAACCTGGGCCGGTACCTGGAGAGCTACCAGGAATTGGTGGAGGACATCGATGTCTGGCTCCTCTTCGACGGCCCGGTACATCAGAGCGGACGCCCCCTCCTGGCGTTCGGGGTCCGGGGCGTGACGGGGATGGAGGTTACGGTCTACGGGCCGATTCGCGGGTTGCACAGCGGGCATTACGGCAACTGGGCACCGGTGCCGGGTCAGATGCTGGCTCACCTCCTGGCCTCCATGAAGGACGAGGAGGGAAACGTGCTGGTGGAGGGCTTCTACGACACGGCGGAGCCCCTGACGGAAGCGGAGGAGGCTGCCCTCCGGAATCTCCCCAGCTATGACGAGGAGCTGAAGGCGGAGCTGGGCATCGCCCGGACGGAGGGCGGCGGGGAGAGCCTCGCCCGGCGTCTCATGCTTCCCTCCCTCACCATCCGGGGCCTCTCGAGTGGAAACACGGGTGCCCTGACCCGGAACGTCATCCCCGCAACCGCCACCGTGGCCCTGGGAATCCGGCTGGTGAAGGGGAACGATCCGACCCATATGCAGGAACTGGTCGAAGCCCACATCCGCAAGGAGGGTTACCACATCGTGAGAGACGATCCGGACATGGAGACCCGGCTTCGATATCCGAAGATCGCCAGGGTGGACCGCCGGGCCAACGGGTACGCTGCGGCCCGATCCAGCATGGACCTTCCCATCCTTCAGGAGGTCGTGGCGGCAGCCCGCCGAGCGGCGGGAAATGACGACGTTGTTCTGTCCCCGGGGATGGGAGGGTCACTCCCTCTCTATCTCTTCACCGAAGGACAGGGCAAGCCCATTCTCATCGTACCCGTGGCCAACCACGACAACCTCCAGCACGCTCCGAATGAGAACCTGAGGATCTGGAATCTCTGGTACGGGATGGACCTCTACGCCCAACTCTTCACCATGCCGGAGGGATAGC
>CAZSDD010000007.1:1544-5343 GCA_964605505.1 uncultured Gemmatimonadaceae bacterium
CTCACCGTCAACAGGAATGGCTCCTTCCAATCCGGCCATCCCACGATGTCGGCCTGGAACCTCAGCCACCAGACCACCTGGTTGTCGGGGGCGCCGAAGGAAGTGGGGGCATCCCCCGGGAGATTGACGGCCCCCTTCTTTCTGAGGGTCCGGTGGGGCTCGATGAGCAGGCCCTCGGCAAGGGAGAGCCGTTGTTCGAAGACCGTCTTCCGGTGATGGCTCTGGTACTGCCCGTGGCCGTGGACCACCCGCTCCTCGCACTCCAGGATGACATCCAGGGTCCGGACTTCGGTTCGCTGGTTCGGCCTCAGCGCCAGGCTGAATCGGATCTCCTCCCCCCGTCTGACCTCGGTGGTGCTCAACTGAACGGAGGGCTCTCCCAGCTTTCCCCGGCCCAGGCGTCCCCAGACTCCCTTCAGCATCAGCAGGAATCCGCCGGCCATGGCAACGAAGAGGAACCAGCGCTCCACCCCATAGAGGTCCCAGCCCCTGAGAGCCCCGAGCACGATTCCACCCAGGGTCAGGACCAGGCCAAAGGTCAGCCACAGCGCGCCCAGGCCCCGCTTCACGGCCTCCAGCTCGTTCGCCTTCTGGGGTCTGGGGCCCAGATCATGCCCCCGGCCTTCCGGGTCCGCCTCCAGGAAAACCGGCAAAGCTTCGGTGATGGCGGAGTGGAGCATGGAGCGCTCCACCCGTGCTTCCAGGCTCCAGACCACCTTCAACAGCTTTCCGTCATGAGAGAGGGGGCCCCATGGAGCCGAAACGGAAAAGGGGTAGGTGACCCGCTCCCCGGCCCGCCACCGGCCCTCCCCCGAAAGCTCATCCGTGCCCCCACCCCCCGATGCACGGTTGCCCTTCCCCTCGGTATGCCAGAAGAATCCGATGCGAAAGGCGCCGAACTCGATGTCCTTCAGCGCTTTGACCTCCACCTTTCCTTCGACCTTCTGCCCGCCTCGGAGTCCGAGCCCCTTCCCTTCACTCCCGTTCCCGCCCCGGCTCAGCCCTTCCGGGAGACCCTCCGGAAAGATGGTAATCTGGACTGGATCAGCCATGGATTCCTCATTCTTCTCCGCCGTACACGAACCGTTCCACCTCGCCATGAATGCGGGCGACCGTTTCCGGTGACGGCGGATCAGTGAGCCGGGAGACCCCCAGCGTGACGGCAAAGTTGGCCAGGAGAGACCAGACCGCGCCGTGGAGTCCCATGGGATGGGGAACCTGGACCAGGGTCAGATAGAGGGCCGTGAGCCCTGTCCCCATTCCCCAGAGCACCCCGGCCCGGGTATACAGGCGCTTTCCGGGGAAGCAGACCCCCAGAATCGCCGGCATCAGCTGGAGAGCCCCGGAACCCGAAAGGGTCACCAGAGTCACCAGAAACGCGAATGTCTTCACGGAAAGGAGGTACCCCACCGCCAGAAGCACGAGCACGATGAGGCGGCCTACCCAGATATAGTGGGCCTGGGACGCTCCCGGCGCCACGTAACGCTGGTAAACGTCCCGGGTCAGAACCGTCATGTTGGAGTGGAGAATGGAGTCCAGGGTGGACATGGCGGCAGCCGTGGCTCCGGCCAGGATCACACCGGTGAGCCAGGCCGGGGCGAACCGAAAGAGCATTTCCGGAAAGATCTGATCCGGGATGGCCAGGTCCGGGAGGGCCAGGGCGCCACCCAGACCGACCATGGCCGCCGGCACATAGAGGGTCATGAGGTAGATGGGCGTGGTGGCCCCCAGCCACTTCAACGTCTTCCCGTCCACGGCCGAGTAGTATCGGATCATCATGTGAGGCTGGAAGACGATGCCGAAAGAGAGGGCGATCCCCATTCCCAGCCACATTCCCGGTGTGAAGAATCCCTGGGGGCCCGGAAGGGTGAGGAGATCCGGACGCTGGGCCGCCACCTGGCGCCAGAGCTCCAGGGGCCCGCCGAAGAGGTGGAATGCCAGGAACAGGGCCCCCACCCAGACAGCCAGGTACATCCAGGCTCCCTGGATGACATCAGTCCAATAGACGGCCCGGAGACCGCCGGCCACCAGGTATCCCGCAGCCACGAGCAGGAGGACGAGGGTACCGATCTCGAAGGGAATGCGGTCCCCGGAGGCCACAGAGAGGATGTACCCCAACCCCTGTGCCTGGACCTGGATGTAGAGGATCGTGAAGAGAACCGAAACCACCGCCGTCACGATCCTGACCGCCTCGCTCTCGTAGAAGTCCGCCAGCATGTCCGCCGGGGTGATGTAGCTGAACTTCTTTCCCAGAGCCCAGATCCGGGTGCCCAGCACATAGGTGATGGCCCCCACGAGAACCGTCCAGGTGCCGGCGGCCCAGAACCCGATGCCGTGGGTGTAGAAGAAACCTCCGGAGCCCAGAAAGGCAAAGGCCGAGTGGTATGTGGCCACCACCGTAAGGTAGAGAACCACGAAACCCGCCTTCCGACCGTAGAGGAGAAAGTCCTCCATGTCCACGGTAAGGCGTCGGTTGGCCACGACCCCCAGGACGATGGTAGCCAGGAGGTAAAGGAAGATCAGCGTGGTTGCCACCACCCAGGGTTCCATCAGAGACCCTTCCAGAGCGCCCAGAGGAGAACCCCGATGATGAGGGAGTAGAGGACGAAGAGATAGGCGTAGAGAAAGGGGAACCCCAGGACCCATGGCTCGATTCTATTGGCCATGGAGTGAACCACTGGAGGCTCTACCAGGACCATAAGCAGCAGGAAGAGGACCACTCCGATCCATCCGTTCCGGGTCCGTGGGAGATAGTGGGAGCGGATTTCGGGCCTGGGCCCCTGGGGGGTGGTCATGAGCACTCCGGGGTTTCAGGAACCCGGGCCATGGATCGGGCGGGGCCTGGTGGTGCCGGGCCAGACCTCAGCCGCCTCGGGCGCCGCCGCCCAGAGGAGGAGGGTCATGATCACGGCAGAGCTGAGGCACCAGGCACAGGTGGCGCCGATGACAAACGGCTCCAGGAAGGTCAGATAGATGGAGAATGCCACACCGAAAAGCGCCGCCGCCCAGAATCCCAGCTTCGCCGCTCTTCTGAGGGATTGGGGCCCCCAGTGTCCAACCCCCCAGAGGACCAGGATCAGAGCATAGCCCAGCAGGCCCAGGACCCCCACAGGCAGGACCCCGAAAAGGGTGGCATACTCGCTCTGATTGACCGTATTGCAGTCCCCTACCGGCCCGCAAACAGCTTCGGCCTGGGTCACCTCCACAAAGGACAGGTAGGAAGCCACACCCATCCCCACCAGGACCATCACCGGAACGAGCCAACGAGGCCATGGCCTCCGTTTCACCGTGGGGGGGAAGCCGGTGAAGATCAAGCTGACGATCATTACAAGGAGGATCAGGACCGAAAGGGAGTTTCCGGCCCGATCCTGGTTGAACCGGTCCCACATGGTCATGGACTCCAGGCGAGTGGCCGCTTCCTGAAGGCCCAGGGACTCACCGAAGCCGGTCCGGCTCCCGGCTGAGGAAGCTCCGGCAGCCGAATCGGAACCTGGCCCCGGCTCCGTGGAATCCGGGACCGGGTCAACCGGCGCATCCGGCCCTCCGGCAGGGTCTCGGGCCGTATCGGAGGTATCCGCCGCCATGAGGGAATCCGGGCGGGTATCCTCAACCGGCACCGGCACTTCTTCCTCCGATACGGAATCCGGAATTTCAGCCCGGGCGGCTGCCGCTGAGTCCTTTACCGGCACCGAATCGGCGGCCGTGGCGACGGTCGAGTCCGCTGCCTGCACTGAATCAGCGGTGGTGGCGACGGTCGAGTCCGCTGCCTGCACTGAATCAGCGGTGGTGGCGACGGTCG
>CAZSDD010000007.1:5443-15276 GCA_964605505.1 uncultured Gemmatimonadaceae bacterium
GTGGCGACGGTCGAGTCCGCTGCCTGCACTGAATCAGCGGTGGTGGCGACGGTCGAGTCCGCTGCCTGCACCGAATCGGCGGTGGCGGCGGGAATGGAATCCCGCTCCGTCTCCTGCCCGCCACGGCCTCCCGCACCTTCTTCCGAAGAATCCTGGGGTTGCTGCGGGGCCTCCCGGGAATCCTGGAGGGCAATCCTTCGGTCCGGATATCGGTGATCGATGAGGCCCTGCTCCTCCATGAACTCCAGGAGGGCCGGGAGGTTCGGCAGGTCGATCCCGCCCCCTTGCAGCCCCTCTTCCAGGATGTCTCGGATCCGGGCCGGGATCTCGCTGCCTCCCACCAGGATCTCATCCCCCACGATCATCAAGGGCACAGCCCACTTCTCCTCCGGCACCTTGAAGTGCTGGAGCGCTTTCCAGAAGATGTCGCCGGCCCAGCCCTGACTGGTGTCGAACCCCAGGATCAGGAACTTCTCTCCAAACTCGTTCTGGAGGGGGAGGAGGTGATTGGTGATGACCTCGTGGCAGTGGGGGCAGGTGGGGGAATAGAAGAGAATCGAATGGACGACCGGCTCCGGCTCCTGGGCCCTCCCGGCCAGGGGCCAGAGACTGGCCAGCACACAGAGAAGCGAAAAGATGTTCCGAAGACTCATGGATCCGTAGCCGTTTGCAGGCACCTGATCACTCGTTTCTCGAAGCTCGAAATCGGTCATTCCGGGAGCCCGTCCCGGCAACTGGACAAGCCGCGTCCGGAGGGCCCCGGGTGCGGGTGCCGGATGGGGCTGCCTCCGAAACCAGGAATGATGCTCCACCGGCACCGGGAAAGGCAACCCGGAGGTTGAGAATCACATCAAACGGGACATTGATCAACCGGGTTGTATTCACCGGGGAGGAGCCGGGCTCTGCCCAGGCCCGACTTGAGGGTCGGGCCCGCGGACGGTATTCTGGGGAATGATTCCCCAGGTTCTTCCCGTACGCTATTTCCTGAACCCCCGGGCCCGGCGAAACCTGCCCTACGGCCCGGAGGAAGCAGCCATCCTCAATGCCCGGGCACACGAAGAAGCCTTTCGGGAGATTTCCTCCTGGGAAGGCTATTCGCCCACCCCCCTCCGGGAGCTCCCTGGCCTGGCCCGGAGCCTGGGATCAGGGGCCATCTGGTACAAGGACGAAGGGAGCCGTCTGGGCCTGGGCAGCTTCAAGGCCCTGGGGGGGGCCTATGGGGTGTTCCGGGTTCTCCGGGACGTCCTGGAAGCCGCAGGCCGCGGCGGGGTTTCCTCCCGGGACCTCCGGGCCGGCCGTCACGCGGATCTCACCATCGGCATCACCGTCACCTGCGCCTCTGCAGGAAACCACGGCAAGTCCGTGGCCATGGGGGCCCGGATGTTCGGATGCGATGCCGTCATCTTTCTACCCGAGAATACGGATGAACGCCGGGTGAAGGACATTCGTGCCCTGGGGGCCCGGGTGGTCTTCGTGGACGGAAGCTATGACGACGGGGTGAAGAGGGCCGCCGAAACCGCCAGGGACCAGAGCTGGCACGTGGTCTCGGATACGGCCTATCTGGGGTACGAGGAGATCCCCAGGCACATCATGCAGGGATACACCATCCTGGTCCGGGAAGCTCTGGATCAGGTTCCGTCCCGACCCACCCACTGTTTCGTCCAGGGGGGGGTGGGGGGCCTGGCCGCCGCCGTCACAGCCCACCTCTGGGAGCAGGCCGGACCGGAGGGGAGGCCCGTCATCGTCGTGGTAGAGCCCGCCGAGGCGGATTGCCTCCTGGAATCGGCCCTGAATGGCCGATGGACCCCATCCCGGGGGAGCCTCCTGACTTCCATGAGTTGCCTGGCGTGTCGAAGCCCCTCGACGCTGGCGTGGCCCATCCTGGACCGGGGGGCCGATGCCTTCCTCACCATCCCCGACTACGCGGCCCAGGAGATGACAGAGCTCCTTGCCGGGGGAATTGCCCAGGATCCGGCCGTGGGAACACAACCCTCGGGAGCGGCGGGCATTGCCGGTCTGGCAGCCACAGCCTTCGAACCGGCCCTTTCGGAACCCCTGGAGTTGGGAGAAGATAGTCGAGTGCTCGTCTTCGGATCCGAAGGCCCCCCATGAGGAGAAATACCATGAGCGATCTGCCCGATCCCCCAAAGACCTACGATGAATTCACAGAGACCTTCCCTGAGCTGAGTGAAGCATGGCAGCAGATGGGAATGGCCGGAAAGAAGGGCCCCCTGGACGAAAAGACGGCCCGGCTGGTGAAGCTGGGAATCGCCATGGGCGCCCAGCAGGAGGGGGCCGTCCATGCCAGCGTTCGGAAGGGACTGGCCATGGGGATCACCAGGGAGGAGATGCGCCAGGTGGTGGCCCTTGCCGCCGGCACCCTGGGGCTCCCGAAGACCGTGGCGGCCTGGACCTGGATCAGAGACCTCCTCTGAGGAGCTTCTCTTCCGGTCTCGGTCAAACCTCCGCTTCAAACTTTCTCTCTCCCGCCGGTGTCCAACGGATAGTGAAAAGGGACGGCACCGGTCGTCCACCTATGGACACCCCGAGAGGAGCTTCAGGAGATGTTTCGCCGATTCAATGCCGCCGCACCCGTCGTGGGCCTGTGTCTTTCCCTGACCCTGGCAGGGCCTGCCGGCGCCCAGCGCGTTCTGCCGAACCACGAATGGTGTGAGCGGGACGATGAGGGCTCCCGTGAGGAGCGCTACTGCGAGGTGCGGGAATTCACCCTGGAGGCCCGTGACCTGGTGAGGGTTGACGCGGAGCCCAACGGGGGCATCCGGGTGGAAGCCTGGGACCGGAATGAGATCGGCCTCCTTGCCAAGGTCCAGGCATGGTCACGCCGGGAAGATCCCCGGGGCATCGTGAACCGGGTGGAGATCTCCACCGGTGGCACCATCCTGGCCGAAGGCCCCCGCATGGAACGGAGAGAGGGCTGGTCCGCTTCCTTCCGCCTCATGGTTCCCCGGGGCTCGAATCTGGACCTGGAGAGCATGAACGGAGGCATCGACATCTTCGGTGTTCGGGGGAAGTTGGATTTCTCCACCATGAACGGCGGGATCACCCTGGAGGACGTGGGCGGGGATGTCCGGGGAAAGACCACCAATGGCGGCTTGACGGTGTCCCTGTCCGGAGACCGGTGGCAGGGAGATCGCCTGGATCTCCAGACCACCAACGGAAGCATAAGCCTGACCCTGCCCGAGAGCTTCCAGGCGGATCTCACCACGGGAACGGTGAACGGGTCCTTCCACACGGACTTCCCCATCACGGTGCAGGGACGGCTCCGCTCCAACCGGCTCTCCACCCAGCTGAACGGCGGCGGCCCCCCCATCCGACTCAGCACCACGAACGGCGCAGTCCGGATTCGCAGCCGGTCGTAACGGGTGGCAGAAAGAGGGGACTGAGGCCGGACCGGCGGCAGGGGTCGGGAAATCCGACCCCTCAGCCGCCAGCCTTTTCCAGGAGCTTGCGGATCTCCCGGACGGAAAGGACCCGCCCTGAGGCCACCACCTGGCCGTCCACCGCCAGCCCTGGAGCCGAGAGGACTCCCATCCCGGCGATCTCGTCGGGGTCCGAGATCTCCTCCACCGTCACTCCGGCGCCCAGGCCCAACTCCTGGACGGCTTCCGCGACCCGGGCCGCCAACCTCCTGGATCGCTTGCATCCAGGTCCCAGAATCTGGATTCTCATGGCCGTCTCAGCTCTACCCAGTCCGACCGGACTACGCCGCCCTTGGGGGAGGCGGCGGTGACCCGGACCAGGGGCTCGGATTCCAGGCTCTGGACGATCCATTCCACGGTTTCGGAGGCCACCCCAACGCCCTCCAGGAACGCCCCGGCTCCCCGCAGATGCCTCAGGCGCACCCGGGGCCGGCCTTCCAGGATTTGCGCTCCCTCCAACGACAAGCTCAGGGTGGGGGGCTCCACCAGCGGGTCTGAGAGAGTCCCGTCGGAACCTTCCCGTCCCAGAGCACCCCGTCCCGTGAGGCTGGTAGGGAGAAACCCCTCGTTCGTGACCACCGCACGGATCAGGAAGCGGCCGTCTTCCAGAGGAACGACAGTGGGCCCCTCCAGCGAAAGGCGGGGAGACTGACGAAGCAGGTACAGGATCCAGGGCACCTGGGCGGCACACTCCTCCTCCAGGAATTCCGCCGGAGGGTTCTGGCCCCAGAACTTGGCGTGCCAACCCCCGATCTCCACCGCTCCCAGCTCCGGATGCTCGTACTCGGTCCAGGGAGAGAAGTAGCGCCCCTCCAATTCTTCTTCATTGAAACGCATCTCTTCCAGGGGGTCGATGACCCCGTCGCCGTCATAATCCCGGACCCAGGCCTCGGGCCCCGGGGAGTACTCCGGCACCCAACCCACGATGCCCTGGTCCCAGTAAGCCCAGGTCATGAGGGTTCCGTACCGGTGCCGGGTGGGATGGGTGGCGGAGGGTCTTACCGGACGGCCCGTGGTTTCAGTGTAGCGCTCTCCCAGGTGCTCGATCAGGGCCAGGTCGTCCCCGGGGAAGAGAGACGGAGCGGATGCCGACGGTAGCCGATAGACGAAGCCGCCGGAGGTGTGGCCGTGGACGATGCCGGTGATGTTGGGATGGGACTGGATGAACTCAACCGTCGCATACGTCTCCGGCTCCGAGAGGGGAAAGGGCCCGGCCCCGGGCTGGAGAAACTCCGGTTCCCAGTTGCGGGGAAAGTTCCGGTTCATGTCGATGCCCCCGATCCCGTCCTCGTTCAGGGCACCGTCCCCGTCATTGTCCACACCCTCCTGGAGCACCCGGTACCGCCTGGCACCCGCAGGAACATCCCGGCCCTCCCTCTCGTCCTCCCCGGGCCCACCATCCCGGATCCGGATCATGACCCGATGGTCCCGGGGGTGGGCATACCAATCGCCCTGGGGATCCGGAATCCGCATCCGGGTGATCCAGCCGTCCCCATCCAGGTCTTCAGGGGGGTCTTCGTCAAGTTCACCGTCCTCATCCTCATCCCAGGGGCGGGGAGTGCTTCGAAGAGATTGATCCTGAATGAGGGCCAGGTCCGAGCCCTCGGGGTTGAACTTGGGGCGGATATAGAAGGCGTGGTCGTCCAGAAGACCCGTCACCTCGGGATCCTGACCGTACCGGGTAAGGAGGTGGCCCAGGACGTAGAGGGCCACCTGGGATGCGGTGAGCTCCCCGGCGTGGATTCCCCCATCCAGGTACAGGGCCGGCTTCTCCGACGCGGGGCCGGTGGCCTCCGCCGTCACTTCCATGACCCAGAGCGGTCTCCCGTAGAGGCTCTCCCCTATGGAATACAGTTCCGTCAGCCCGGGAAACCGGTGATGTAGCTCTTTCAGGATCTGCTCCGTCTCCGCCGCCGTATAGTAGCGGTTCCAGTCCACCTCACCGTCCGGAGACACCAGGGAGTGCCCCTGGGCCAGTGAAGATCCGGGGAGGACGGAGCAGGAGAAGAGCAGAGCGAAGAGGAGAAACAGGACGTTTTGGCGCACAGGACGCATGATGCCGGCCTCCATTGAGTGGAACCAGGAAGATAGGCAACGGATCCCTCCGGCGCCTCCGTCTCCTCCTCCGGGCCCTCCCCGTCCGCTCTTCGTTCCGTGAATGCTTTCTCCTTGGAACATTAATGGAGGCAACGGTATACTCCTTTCTGACGAGGACGGCGGCCGTCCGGACCCCACCGCCACCGGTCTTTCACCGAACCCTCTGAATCCATCCACCCTTCCGGGAAAAGGCAGGTCGTATGAAGATCCGTAGACTCCTCGACAAAAAGGGCGGAGATGTCGTCACCGTCCCCCCCTATTTCCCCCTCCAGGACGTCATGCGCCTCCTGGTAAAGCACAACATCGGGTCGGTGGTGGTGTCCGAGGACCGGGTGGTTCAGGGCATTCTCACCGAGCGGGACGTGCTGCGCCTGGCGGCGGAGGATCCAGCCGGAATGGCAGCCCTGAAAGCCGAAGACATCATGACACGGGACGTCTTCGTGGGGATCCCCGACGACACCCTGGATTACGTCATGGAGATCATGACCCGGAATCGCATCCGCCACCTCCCCATCGTGGACGACGGATGGATGGTGGGAATCCTCTCCATCGGTGACGTGGTTTCGGCCCTCCGGACCGAGACGGAGGCCGAGAACCGGCACATGCGGGACTACATCCAGGGCAAAGTCTACTGAGTCCGTGACTACTCCTCCCGTGCCATCTCCGGGGGCCGTTTGAGGATAAGTGGCCAGCGGGCGCCCCGGAGGACCTTGTCCGCCACGCTTCCCAGGAGAGTGCGCCTGACCCCGGTGTAGCCGTGTGTGGCCAGGGCGATGAGGTCCACCTTCTCCTCGTTCGCCGTGTTCAGGATGGCACGGGCCGGAGCAAAGTGGGACTCGATCTTGCCCCGGGCCTCCACACCCTCCCCGGCCAGGCGATCCACAATACCGTCCAGATAGGTCCTGGCTTTGGTCATCTTCTCTTCCAGCCTCCCGGACGGAATGGGAGAAACCCGGGCTCCCACGGTGACGTGTGGAGAGACGACGTGGAGGAGGGTGAAACGGGCTCCCACGGCCTTCCCCAGGGCTGCGGCAGGCTCCAGGATCGTCTCCCCCACCGGTGATCCGTCCAGGGGAACCAGGAAGTGGAGGAAGGCCGGCGTGGGGAAGGTCCCATCCTCCAGGGGCCGGATCACCAGGAGAGGAAAGCTGCTGTGCCGGATCAGGGAATCGGCCACGCTCCCGAGCCAGGCCCTGCTGACTCCCGTACGCCCGTGTGTGGTCATGACGATGAGGTCGGCGCCGATCTCCCGGGCGTGTCGCTCCAGGGCCTCCGTCACGTAGCCTTCCAGCAGAGCCGAGCAGATCCGGTTGTCGGGTAGCTGGGCCTTCAGCGAAGCCTCCTGGGCCTTCAGATATGCCCGATGCTCCTCGGCCTCTCTCTTCTCGTAGGTATCCATGCTCACTCCTTCATACTGGAAAGGAGTGTTCTGGAGAAGCTCTGTGGGCGGCTCACAGCAATGTACATGGCAGAGGTTCACCGAGGCGCCGGAATTTTCTGCCACGACCTTCGCAAAGGGCAGGGCGTGCTCACCGAAATCGGAGCCATCCAGGGTTACCAGGAGCTGGTCCAGCATTGCGCCCTCCGGGCTGGGTTCGGGAAATCACGGGGGAATTGAGGCAATCTACTGCAGGAATCCGATCCGGGACAAACCAACCGGAAACCCCTCCCATGGCCATTCTCCGGAACCGTCCCCTACTTTCTCTTCCTCGTCCAGGGTCCCCTGAAAGGAGGGGGACCCATGAATAAGGGGGGGACCGATGAATAGAGAACGTCTCCGGGACCATGCCAGAGCCATCTTTCAGGCCGGGCTGGAAGCGGTGGCTCCGGGCCCCGCCGTCCGGAGAGCGGTTCGTGTGGAAGGAGAAAGCCTCGAGGTGGGGGGAACGGCCTACCCCCTGGGGGAGGTGGAAGGGATCCGGGTGGTGGGAATGGGAAAGGCCTCGGCGGCCATGGCCGGGCCCCTGGAAGAGATGCTGGGCCGGCGGATCCAGGGCGGGGTGCTGGTGGTGAAATACGGCCACGGCCATCCCCTCGAGCATATCCGGGTGATGGAGGCGGGCCATCCCGTTCCCGATGCCGCCGGAGAGGCCGGAGCCCGGGAGATCATCCGGGCCCTGGCGGGAGCCGATGCCCTGGATCTGGTCTTCTGCCTGATCTCCGGGGGAGGCTCGGCCCTGAGCCCGGCTCCCGTGTCCGGGATCTCCTTGAAGGACAAGCAAGAGGTCACTCGACTTCTCCTGGCCTCCGGGGCCACGATTCACGAGATGAACACTGTCCGGAAACATCTCTCCCGGCTGAAGGGCGGGCAGCTGGCCCGGTGGGCCCATCCGGCCCGGGTCGTTTCACTGATCCTCTCGGACGTGGTCGGAGACGACCTGGACACCATCGCCTCGGGACCCACGGTTCCCGACCCCGGCACCTATCGGGATGCTCTGTCCGTCCTGGAGAATCGGGGCCTGCGGCGGCGGCTGCCCGCCTCGGTCCTGACCCACCTCCAATCCGGAGCGCGGGGGGAGGTGCCTGAAACCCCCAAGCCCGGTGATTTGGCTCTGAGCCGGGTGCAGAACCTCATCGTCGGGAGCAATGCCCTGGCTCTCCGGGCCGCCCGGGACAAAGCACGGGAGCTGGGCTACTCCACCCTCACGCCCCGGGGGTTCCAGGAGGGGGAGGCCCGGGAGGTGGCCGAAGCCCACGTGGAGCTGGCCCGGGCCATCCGGAGTCGGGCACACCCTGTCCCTCCACCGGCCTGCATCCTCACCGGCGGGGAGACCACTGTGACTCTCCGAGGAAACGGCACCGGCGGCCGGAACCAGGAATTCGCCCTGGCGGCGGCCATAGCCATGGAGGGGATGGATGATGTGGTGCTTCTCAGCGCCGGAACGGATGGCACCGACGGTCCTACCGATGCGGCCGGAGCCATGGTGGACGGGGGCACGGTCGCACGGGGTCGGGACCATGCCATGGAGGCCGCTGACTACCTGGCCCGGAATGATTCCTATCACTTCTTCCGGCCTCTGGGGGACCTCCTGGTCACGGGCCCCACTCTCACCAACGTCATGGACCTGCGGATCATCCTGGTGGACTGACCCTCCTCCGCACCCTCCCTCTGCATTCCTATCTCCTTCCCCCGGGCTCGGGCCTGCCGCCCTCATTCCACACCGGGGCCTCACCGTCGGCCAGAACCCGAACGGCCTCCAGTAGAGTCTCCACCACCCGGGTCATGCTCCGGAAGTCGATCCGATCCACCTCGTCGTCCGGTGTGTGGTAGTCTTCGTGGAGGTCCGATGAGGAAACGGTATGGGCCGGGATCCCCTCCATGGCGAACCCGATGTTGTCGCTTCCGAAAAACAACCCCCGGTCCGGGAAGGGATCCGGCTTCACGGCCAGGCCTGCGTCGGTGAGCATCTGTCCAAGAGTGGAGCGCTCGTAGCCGGTGATCCATCCCACCCCCCGGCCGCCGTACTCCGGCCCGGGCCGTCCGAGCATCTCCACGTTCAGGTTCGCCACCACCTCCTCCAGGGGGAAGACAGGATGCGCCAGGTACCAGCGGGTGCCCAGGATTCCCATTTCCTCCCCTGTGATGAGAAGGAAGAGAACCGTTCGGGCAGGAGGATCACCCCGGGCCATGGACCTGGCCACCTCCAGGACCGCCGCCACCCCGGTGGCGTCATCGTCGGCGCCGTTGTAGATGGAGTCCCCCTCCGCCTCCGCCGGGGATCCCGCCGGAGGCGGCCGGACTCCCACATGGTCGAAGTGGGCTGTCATCACAACCACCTCATGGGCCCGATGGGGATCCCCTCCCACGAGGACCCCTCCCACGTTCACGTCGGTCAGGGCTTCCTGCACTTCCATCCCGTCCGGCAGATCCCCCATCTCCAGGGCCAGCCGGGAGCGTCCTTCCGAATCCCGCACGCGTACCATGGCTACGGGCTGGAAGTAGCTCTCGCCGAAGGCCGGGGCCAAACCGTAGCGCTCCATTTCCGCTGCGATGAAGTCGGCGGCCATGGCGGAGCCTCTGGTTCCGGTCATCCGCCCTTCCAGGGAATCGGCGGCGAGAACACCGAGCGTCCGTTCCAGGCGGGCCATGCGGGTGAGGGAATCGGGCTCCTGCACGGCGCCGGAGCTCCCACCATCCGGAGCGCACGCTCCCGTCGAAGAGACAGCCAGCAGGAAGCAGAAGAGATACCTGAAGCGTCGGTTCATTCGGCACCACCGGATCGGGTTGAGTTGTGTGCACGGGTCGAAGCGCATCTCCCGGCTCAGCAGCTGCAGAACCGGACGGCAGACGCAGAG
>CAZSDD010000007.1:15376-51059 GCA_964605505.1 uncultured Gemmatimonadaceae bacterium
CCGGACGTCCTGATCCGGAACGAGCACATCTCGCTGGGCCTGGCCCAGGTGGCCTACCACCTGAACCGCCTCCAGGGGGAGGATCCCAGGGTTCTCCCCACCCTGGATGGGCCCTGCAGAGAACCCTGCCCACCACCGGAGATATGAGTTTGACCGTGGCAATTTGTCCCAGATACGGGGCAAGTTGTGACACTCGGTTAAGGTTTTCTCCATCAGGAATTCCTGGCAGAAATGAACCGCGGAATCGTTTGCGTGAAAAAAATCTCGGGACGCTTGACAGGGATGGTGGGACCCTGTAGCCTGTGATTCGTGAAAATAATCGCAGTTTCCCTGGAATCCCTGGGCTCAGCCGGTATTCCCGCCGTGACCAAAGGATCGGGAAGCTCGAAAACTCGCAAGAGGAGGACCTGTCGAGGGTCCTTGATATGGAGATCACACTGGCGCGGATGTTGCGTCTGATGCTGGGTCAAATGCGAAATTCATTTTGCCTGGCTACACTCGATAGACCCATTCCCATGGGCCGGCCGGAACCCACGGCTCAAGCACCTCGTGGAAGTGCGTTTTCACGGGGTTTCCTTTTTTTTGATTTCTTTCGTGAAAGTTTTCACAAGCACTTCGGTACCCCCAGTCGCCCGCACCGGGGCGGAAAGGAAGGATTAGCATGCCGAGTTATGTGATCCCGGACAAATGTGACGGGTGCAAGGCGCTCGACAAGACTGCCTGCCAGTACATTTGCCCAAACGACCTCATGGTCCTGAATAAGGACATCATGAAGGCGTACAACCAGGACCCCCAGATGTGCTGGGAGTGCTACAGCTGCGTGAAGATCTGCCCGACCCAGGCCATCGAGGTCCGGGGCTACCAGGACTTCGTGCCCATGGGCGCCAGCGTCACCGCCATGCGGAGCTCCGAGGACATCATGTGGACGGTCCAGTTCAGGGACAAAGAGATCCGTCCCAAGCGCTTCAAGTTCCCCATCCGCCGCGGCGTCGCCGAGGGTCAGGCCCAGCCGTGGGACCATTGGCCCACGCAGGATGATGACATCAAGAGCCAGACCCTCAACGGTGAGCCCGCCGGTCTGAACACCGACAAGGGCCCCGTGAAGTTCGACAAGGTCCCGACCCTCTGATCCAGAGGACGGTCTCTACAGTGAACTGAGTTTCTTCGGAAGAAGAACCCAAGGAGGCTAGAAAGAAAATGGCGGATTTTGAAACTGTCGTAGTCGAGACCGACCTTCTGATTTGCGGAGGCGGTATGGCCGGCTGTGGCGCGGCCGTGGAAGCGTCGTACTGGGCCAAGAAGCATGGTCTGAAGGTGACCCTGGTGGACAAGGCTGCCGTGGATCGGTCCGGCGCCGTGGCCATGGGTCTCTCGGCCATCAACCAGTACGTGGACCTGAACAGCGGTAACAACACTCTGAAGGACTACTGCGATTACGTCCGGAACGACCTCATGGGCGTTACGCGGGAAGACCTGGTGGCCAGCATCGCTCGCCACGTGGACAACACGGTCCACACCTTCGAGAAGTGGGGTCTCCCCATCTGGAAGGACGAGGAAGGGAATTACGTCCACGAGGGTCGTTGGCAGCTCATGATCAACGGTGAGTCGTACAAGGTCATCGTTGCCGAGGCCGCCAAGAACGCCATGGCTGAAGCCGGCGGCGAGTATTTCGAGCGCGTCTTCATCACGCACCCCCTGATGAACGGCGACAAGTGCACCGGCGCCATCGGATTCAGCGTGCGTGAGAACAAGATGTACGTCTTCAAGGCCAAGGCGACCCTGGGCATCATGGGCGGTGCGGTGCACGTCTTCAAGCCTCGCTCCACCGGTGAGGGCTTCGGCCGCTCCTGGTATCCCCCCTTCAACTCCGGCTCCAGCACCTTCTTCCATGCCTATGCCGGCGCAGAGCTGACCTCCCAGGAGGTCCGGTTCATTCCTGTCCGTTTCAAGGACGCCTACGGCCCCGTGGGTGCCTGGTTCCTTCTCTTCAAGTCCGTGGCCACCAACGCCTACGGCGGGAACTACATGCAGGACAACGTCGACGAGCTGGACAAGTGGGAGCCCTACGGCAAGGTGAAGCCCCGCCCGGCCAACATCCGGAACTGGCTCATGATGCTGGACGTGGCCGACGGCAAGTCGCCCATCTACATGCAGACGGCCGAGGCCATTCAGCGCATCGCCGACAGCGCCCCGGACGAGAAGTCTGCCAAGAAGAAGCTGAAGGAGCTGGAAGCCGAGGCATGGGAAGACTTCCTTGACATGACCATCTCCCAGGCCATCCTCTGGGCCGCCACCAACGTGGAGCCCGAGAAGAAGCCCTCCGAGATCATGGCCTGCGACCCGTATTTCATCGGGTCCCACTCCGGAGCCAACGGCGCCTGGGTCTCCGGTCCCGAGGACCTTCAGACCGACGCCACGAAGGACGAGTACTTCTGGGGCTACACCAACATGACGACGGTCCCCGGGCTGTTCGCCGCCGGTGACGCCTCCGGTGCCTCCTCCCACAAGTTCTCCTCGGGTTCCTTCACCGAGGGCCGGATCGCCGGGAAGGCCGCCCTGTCCTACATCCTGGACAACAACGAAGCCCCCGCGGTGGACGATGCCCAGGTGGAAGAGCTGACGAAGATCATTCTGAAGCCCCTGGACATGTTCGAGGAGCACAAGGGTGCCACCACGGATCCCGATGTAAACCCCAACTACATCCGTCCCCGGCAGTTCATGTATCGCCTGCAGAAGATCATGGACGAGTACGCCGGTGGCGTGTCCTCCCAGTTCACCACCAACGACAAGCTCCTGCAGAGGGGCCTGGAGTTGCTCGGGATGCTGAAGGAAGACTCGGAGAATCTGGCCGCCAACGGGCTCCATGAGCTCCAGCGGACCTGGGAAGCCCAGCATCGGATGTGTCAGGCTGAGGCCCACGTGCACTCCGTCCTCTTCCGGGAGGAGACCCGCTGGCCCGGTTACTACTTCCGGGCCGACAAGCCCAGCATGGACAACGAAAACTGGCTGGCTTTCTGCAACTGCAAGTACGATCGGAACACGGGCGAGTGGGAGATGATCAAGCGCCCGGTGAAGTACATCACCCAGTAGGTACCAGGTGACGCAGGATCCGGCCCGGGGGGTCTCATCAGCCCCCCGGGCTCCTGCCGGGAGCACAACGGCGCCCCGGCTGATGTGATGGCAGTAACGCAGGAACGGAAGGGCGGAGGTCCAGAATGATCAATCAAGCAACAACCTGCCCCCACTGCGGGGATGAGCTGAAGAAATGGATGGTTCCGGAGGGAGCCTCGTGGGACGATGAGTACTTCCTCGTCTGTTTCAACAACGAGTGCTCCTACTATGTCCGGGGCTGGAAGTGGATGAAGGAACAGTACAATCAAAGTGCTTCGTATCGTTATGCCCTGAATCCCGGCAACGGCGGCTCCCTCATGATCCCCGTGTGGGACGAAAGGGCCACGCGGCAGATGATCGTGGACGATTCGGGCGGTGGATGCGGATGAGGAAGGAGTGGCCGAATGAGTGATATCGAGCGGAAACCCACGGAAGGGGATCCGAGAGAGCTTTTGAAAGAGAAAATCCTGGAGGACTTCACCCGGCTGGGGCCCGACGACACCTTCAAGTTCGGATGCCATCCGGGGATCTCCTGTTTCAACACCTGTTGCTCGGACGTCAACATCTTTCTCTCACCCTATGACGTCCTTCGCCTGAAGAATCGGCTGGGGATCTCCTCCACCGAGTTCCTGGAGAAATACACCCTTCTTCCCCTTCAGAAGGACATGACCACCCCCGTGGTCATCCTCCGGATGAACGACGACGAGAGGCACGCCTGTCCGTTCGTCACCACCGAAGGCTGCGGAGTCTATGCCGATCGGCCCTGGCCGTGCCGCATGTATCCCGTGGGCCTGGCCACCTCCCGCGACACGGAGGACGGCTGGCAGGGCGAGCGCTTCTACTTCCTCCTGGAAGAGGAGGGGTGCAAGGGGTTCAGCGAGGCCAGGGAGTGGACCATCCAGGAGTGGATGGACAATCAGGGCGTGGATGCCTTCGATCAGTGGGGAGAGGCCTACAAGGAGCTTTCCCTGCATCGGTTCTTCGAGAATGGAGGCACACTCACCCCGGATCAGATGGAGATGTTCTTCAATAGCACCTACGACCTGGACAAGCTCCGGGCTTTCGTGTTCGGGAGCACCCTCCTGGAGCGGTTCGAGGTGGACGAGGAATTCGTGCACCAGATGAGGACGGACGACGAAGCCCTTCTGCGGTTCGGGTTTCTCTGGCTTCGCTTCGCCCTCTTCAAGGAGCCCACCATGAAGGTGCGGCCGGAGGCCGCCCAGGCAGTCCAGGAAAAACTGGAAACAAGCTTGAGTTCACAGAAGAAGACCCCCGAACCTTCCCAAGAGGAAGCTTGATGAGCGGAAACGGCAGACGGGGAAGAGTCCTCGTCATCGGCGGTGGAATCAGCGGCCTGACAGCCGCAATGGAAGCTGCAGAAGCTGGGGCCGACGTTACTCTGGTTGAAAAGGAAGCGTTCATCGGCGGCCGGGTGGCCCGATCGAACCTCTACTTCCCCAAGATGTGTCCCCCCACCTGCGGCCTGGAAATCAACTTCAGACGGGTAAAGACCCATCCCCGAATCAGGACCCTGACCCTCTCCACCGTGGAGAGCATCAAGGGCGGGCCCGGAAGCTACGAGGCCACCATTCTCAAAGCCCCGCGCTTCGTGAACAGCAGGTGCACGGTCTGCGGGGAGTGTGAGAAGGTGTGTCCCGTGGATCGCCCGGACGCGTTCAACATGGGGCTGAGTGACACCAAAGCCATATACCTGCCCTTTGAAATGGCCTACCCGGCTCGTTTCGTGGTGGACGAAGCCACCTGCCTGGGGGCCGATGAATGTGGAAAGTGCGTGGAAGCCTGCCCCTACGGCGCCATTGAGTTGGACATGGCCCCGGAAAGGGAAGAGATGGAGTTCGATTCCGTGATCTGGGCCACGGGCTGGGATCAGCCGGACGCCAGCAAGTTCGAGGGCCTGGGGTTCGGCCGGCTCGCCAACGTCATCAACAACGTGACGATGGAGCGCCTGGCCGCACTCAACGGACCCACACACGGCAAGATCCAGCGGCCCTCCGACGGAACCGCTCCCGAGTCGGTGGCTTTCGTCCAGTGCGCCGGCTCCAGGGACGAGAACTACTACAAGTACTGCTCCGGCGTGTGCTGTGCCGCCTCCCTCAAGCAGGCCCGCTACGTCCGGGAGCAGTACCCCGACGCCCAGGTCTACATCTTCTACATCGACATCCGGACACCGGGACGGTTGGAAGATTTCTATGTAGCCACGGAGGCGGACGAGAAGCTCACGCTGGTGAAAGGCAAGGTTGCCAACATCACCGAAGATCCGGCTACCGGGAAGCTGACGGTGGAGGCCGAGGACGCCCTTTCGGGCCGGAAGGTGGCCCAGCCGGTGGACATGGTGGTTCTGGCCACCGGGATGGTCCCCAACGGGATCGGAGACACCCGGGTGGAGGGAGGCGTGGAGACGGACGAGCACGGCTTCCTGGCCATCAACCAGCCCCAGGGATACCTGGCGGCCGGCGTGGCCAAGCGTCCCACCGACGTCGCCTCCTGCAATCGAGACGCCACCGGCGTCGCCCTGAAAGCCCTACACCTGAGCGCGGAGTGATCTCGTGGACAAGAACGTAGCCGTATACCTCTGCAAGGGGTGCGACATCGGCGGCGCTCTGGACATGGACGCGCTGAACGACGTCGCCACCGACGAATACGACATCGAGCTCTGCAGAGAGCACGATTGCATGTGCAGTGATGAAGGTGTGGAGCTCATCCGGCAGGACATCAATGAGGGCGTAAACAGCGTCGTGGTCGCAGCCTGCTCACAGCGCTTCATGGTGGACACGTTCACCTTCGACGGCGTCCTCACCACCCGGGTGAACCTCCGGGAACAGGTGGTCTGGAGCCACGAGCCCAACGACGAGGACACGGACATGATGGCGCAGGATTACCTGCGCATGGGGATCGTCCGCGCCAAAAAGGCGAACCTTCCGGAGCCCCTCTCCGAAGAGGTGGACCGCACGGTCCTGGTGGTGGGTGGGGGCGTTACCGGCCTCACCGCCGCCCAGGACGCTGCCGCAGCCGGCTATGATGTGGTCCTGCTGGAGCGGGACGCGGAATTGGGCGGTTGGGTGAAGAAGTGGGCCAAGGGGATTCCCCATCAGGCCCCCTATGCCGAGCCCCAGAGCCTGGACATGGCCGACCTGGTTTCCTCCGTGGAAGCCGACGACAGGATCAAGGTCCATACCGGCGCCGCCATCGAGAAGATCGTCGGAGGTCCCGGTCAGTTCGATGTGACCCTGAAAGGAAACGGCTCGGAGCCCTTCCGGGTGGGGTCCATCGTGCAGGCCACAGGCTGGAAGCCCTACGATGCCACCAGACTCGGGTACCTGGGCTACGGCACCAGCCCCGACGTGGTAACCAACGTCGAGATGGAGGAGATGCTGGCTCGGGGGGAAGTCATCCGCCCCAGCGACGGCAAGCCCCCGAAGCGCATCGCTTTCATCCAGTGCGCCGGCTCCCGGGATCAGGATCACCTGCCGTACTGCTCCGGCGTCTGCTGCCGGGTCACCATCAAGCAGGCCCTTATGGTCCGGGAAATGAGCCCGGAAACGGAGGCCTACGTTCTCTACAAGGACCTCCGCAGCCCAGCACAGTACGAGGCCTTCTACCAGAAGGCGCAGGAGGACGCCGGAATCTTCTTCACCAAGGGGGATGTGACGGGTGTTCAAAACGGCGGATCCAACCTGAAGGTGGAAGCCGACGACACACTGCTGGGGGAGAAGATCAGCCTGGAGGCGGACCTGGTGGTCCTGGCCACGGGCATGGTGCCCCGCTCCGCCGACGGTGAGCTCATCCGGAAGTATGTGGACGCGAAGAAGATCGTCCAGAAGAACGAGGCCGGAGCCCAGCTGGACGCCGCCAAGAAGGCCGTGGACGAGCTGAGCTATCTGGAGGATGCCGAGATCCTGAACCTGGGATACCGCCAGGGGCCGGATCTGCCGGTTCACAAATACGGATTCCCGGACTCCCATTTCATCTGCTTCCCGTACGAGAGCCGCCGGACCGGGATCTATCCCGCCGGCTGCGTCCGGGCCCCCCTGGACAGCCAGAACGCCAGGGAAGACGGCAGTGGCGCCGCTCTCAAGGCCATCCAGGCCATGGAGATCACGGCCATCGGAGAGACGGTGCACCCCCGTTGGGGCGACATGTCCTTCCCGGACTTCGCCCTCCAGCGCTGCACCCAGTGCAAGCGGTGCACCGAGGAGTGTCCCTTCGGCACCATCAACGAGGACGCCAAGGGTACGCCCCAGCCGAATCTGACACGCTGTCGGCGCTGTGGAATCTGCCTGGGCGCCTGCCCCGAACGGATCATCTCCTTCAAGGATTACTCGCCGGAGATCATCGGCTCCATGGTGAAGGCCGTGAACATCCCCGACGAGTTCGACGAGAAGCCCAGGCTCCTGGGCCTCCTCTGCGAGAATGACGCTTATCCGGCCATGGATACCGCCGGCCTGAAGCGTATCAAGCACAGCGAGTGGATCCGGTTCGTTCCGGTGCGCTGCCTGGGCTCGGTGAACACGGTATGGATCGCCGACGCCCTCTCCAGCGGATTCGACGGAATCATCCTCATCGGGTGCAAGTCCGGGGACGACTACCAGTGCCACTTCATCAAGGGCAGCGAGCTCATGGAGACCCGATCCGGGAACGTCCAGGAAAAGCTCAAGCAGCTGGCCCTGGAGGAGGAGCGGGTCAAGCTGGTCCAGCTTCCCATCAACGAATTCGAAAAGCTCCCGGAGATCGTCAACGCGTTCGCCGAGGAGATCGAGGACATCGGCCTCAACCCCTTCAAAGGGTTCTAGCATAGAGGGAGGCGAGGATGGCTGAAGCACTGATTCTGAAACCCGACCGAAAGTTCGTGGATGAGGTCATTGCCGCCGGGGGCGGGGACCTCAAGAAGTGCTTTCAGTGCGCTACCTGCTCTGTGGTCTGCGGCCTTTCCAATGATTCCAGCCCTTTCCCCCGGAAGGAGATGATCTGGGCTCAGTGGGGATTGAAGGACCGCCTCATCTCCGACCCGGACATCTGGCTCTGCCATCAGTGCAACGACTGCTCCCAGCGCTGTCCCAGGGGCGCCCGCCCCGGGGACGTGCTGGCCGCGGTCCGACAGAAGTCCATCGAGCACTATGCATTTCCCTCTCTCATGGGAAGGCTGGTGAACTCGGCGAAGGCGGCACCCCTGATGCTGGTGCTGATTCCGGCGCTGCTCATCACCGGGGCTCTCCTGGTGAGAGGTCCTGTTGAAGCCGCCTTTCCCTGGCTGGTGGGTGAACATGCCCACGAATTCTACGCCAACTTCTTCCCCCACTGGCTCCTCATCGTCTTTTACTCGGGCCTGACTCTCCTGACCTTTGCCGGGCTCATCGTGGGTCTTTTCAGATTCTGGAAAGGCATGAAAGCCAACGACGCCATGTCGGGCCGGGAGGAACCGGTCATGGGGGTGGTACCCGCCATCGTCAACACCCTGAAGGCTGTCTTTTCCCACAACCGATTCGGAAAGTGCCAAGATCAGGCCCAGCGAAAGACCAGTCATTTCCTGGCCTTCTACGGTTTTCTGGCTCTTTTCGTGGTTACGGTCTGGGCTGTGATCGATCTCTACCTCATGCCGGTTCTGGGAGTGGAGGCCATGTATCCCTTCGGGCTCATGCACCCCATGAAGGTCCTGGCCAATGTGGGTGGAATCCTCCTGATCGTGGGAGTCACACGGGCAATTCTGAACCGAGTGAACGCGCCGAAGGACGGTAAGCACCAGAGCACCTCGTTCGATTGGGTCTTCGTGTGGCTGCTCCTGGCGGTGGGCATCACGGGATTCATCACCGAGGTGTTCCGCTTCGTGGCTGAAGCCCAGGCCGCCGGAGCCGGCATCGATGCCTATCAGGGCAGCCTGGCCACTCCGGCCTACAGCATCTATTTCGTGCACCTGGTGTCCGTTTTCGGGCTCCTGGTCTATCTCCCCTACTCCAAATTCGCCCACATGTGGTACCGGATGGTGGCCATGATCTACGCAGAGCACACCGGCCGGACCCGGGAGGGCGAAGCACTGACGCAGGTGGCAGCAAACGAAGGTTAGGAAATCTCGGGAGCCGCCCAGCGCGACTCCCTCTCTTTGAAGAGCGCCGACGGCCATCGGCTCGAAACAGGAAGGAAACATGTCTCTACTCGTAAAGCCCCATGGGAAGGAAGCGGTGCTGAAACCCCTCCTTCTGGACGGTGAGGAGCTGGCTGAAGCCAAGAAGAAGGCCGAGTCCCTCAAGCAGATCCCCATGACGTCCCGTGAAGTGGGGGACACCATCATGATGGGAATCGGGGGATTCACTCCACTTGAAGGGTTCATGGGCCATGACGACTGGAAGGGATGCGTCACCGACTTCCAGATGGCCGACGGAACCTTCTGGCCCATTCCCGTCACCCTCTCGGTCACCGAGGACCACGCCGACGCCATCAGCAACGGCGAGGAGATCACCCTGGTGGACGAGGACACCGGTGAGGCCATGGCCATCATGACCGTCACCGAGAAGTACTCCATCGACAAGGAACTGGAGTGCAAGGAGGTCTTCAAGACCACCGACCTGGATCATCCCGGCGTGGCCAAGGTCATGGCCCAGCGGGAAGTGAACCTGGCCGGGCCCATCAAGGTCCTGAGTGAGAGCTTCTTCCCCGGCGATTTCGGCGAGATCTATCAGCGTCCCAGTGATGCCCGAGCCATCTTCGAGGAACGGGGCTGGACCACCGTGGCTGCTTTGCAGCTCCGGAACCCCATGCACAACTCCCACGCCTATCTGGCCAAGGTGGCCATCGAGGTGACGGACGGGGTCTACATCCATCAGCTCCTGGGCAAGCTGAAGCCCGGCGACATCCCTGCCGACACCCGGGTCAAGTGCATCGACGCCCTGGTCCAGAACTATTTCCGTCCCGAGCGGGTGGTGCAGGGCGGATATCCCCTGGACATGCGGTACGCCGGACCCCGTGAGGCTCTTCTCCACGCCCTCTTCCGGCAGAACTACGGATGCTCCCACCTCATCGTGGGCCGGGACCATGCCGGCGTCGGCGACTACTATGGGCCCTTCGACGCCCACAAGATCTTCGACGAGATCCCCCAGGGATCGCTCCTGACCCAGGCCCTGAAGATGGACTGGACCTTCTACTGCTACAGCTGCGGTGAGATGGCCTCCATGAAGACCTGCCCCCACACCGAGAAGGCCGTGCTGAACGAGGAAGGGAACTACGTCTCCGGCGATCGTCTCCTTCTTTCGGGCACCATGCTCCGGAAGTCCCTCTCCGAGGGCAAGGCCGTGCCGGCGGAGTTCAGCAAGCCCGAGGTGGTTGCGCTCCTCCGGGAGTTCTACGCCGGGCTGGAAGAAAAGGTGGAGGTGAAGCTCCACGGCGCCGCCACCGGCGACGCTGCCGGCAAGTGACACGAACGGAATGATCAGGAAGGAGAGGCCATGGATCTCATCACGGTAACCCGGAACGGGAGCGGGACGTTCAACGTCCGCATTCGGGACCATGTGTTCACCACCGACATGGCGGTGGACGAGGGTGGAAACGACCATGGACCCTCCCCTGTGGAGATCCTGGCCGCCTCGGCGGGCGCCTGCCTGGCCACCATGGTTCAGGCCTACTGTGACGCCAGGGGATACACCGACGGAAACGTATCGGTGAGCCTGACCATGGAGCTGGTGGAAAACCCGAACCGGGTCGCCGGCCTGGTACTGGACGTGGAGCTCCCGAAGGACGTGCCGGAGGAGGACAAGGAGAAGCTGAAGAAGATGGCTCTCCGCATGCCCGTGCCGGCCACACTGCGGGGAGAGCCGCGAGTAGACATAGAGATGCTCTGACGCGCCGGGGGTGGAGCCACTCCACCCCCGGCGAACACAAAGCCCCATATGGGGCGGAGACTTTGGAGGAATACCATGGAAGTAGTGGAACTCGGCGGAAAACAGATCGAGATCGACGAGGACGGATTCATCCAGGATCCGGATGCCTGGGACGAAGAGGTCGCCAAGGACCTGGCCAAGACCGAGGGCGTGGATGAGCTCACCGATACCCACTGGAAGCTCGTGAACTACCTCCGGGACTACTACCTGGAGTACAACATGGCTCCCATGATCCGGAAGCTCTGCAAGCAGACCGACCTGTCGCTGAAAGAGGTCTACGATCTCTTCCCCAGCGGCCCGGCCAAGGGCGCCTGTAAGGTTGCAGGCCTTCCGAAGCCCACGGGGTGCGTCTGATCGGAATCAAAGGGGCGTCCCGGCCCGAAGCCGGGGCGCTCCGCCCCTTCCCCGGGGTCACCCGGGAGGGACTTGAACGAACCGACACCGGATCCGCGGCTCGAGAAGCCGAAGATCTCGAATGAGAAGGGATTGAAGTGCCTGCACCAATGATCGGGGACCTGCTGAAGGAACAGGCCGACACCATCGTGGAACGGTGGGGGAAGGCGGTGCTCTCCTCCTACCATTCGGATGCTGCCGTCCTCTTTCAGAGACAGCGGGACCCTTTTGCCAACCCCATCGGAAGCAGTGTCCGGAAAGGGACCCGGGGCGTCTTCCAGGCCATCCTGAACGGGATGGACCCGGACGAGCTCCGCTCCCATCTGGACACCATGGTCCGGATCAGGGCGGTCCAGGAATTCACTCCCTCCCAGGCCCTCTCCTTCATCTTCGCTCTTCGATCCATCATCCGGGAACAGATTCCCCAGTTGGACGCGGACCCCCGCCTCCATCGGGAACGAATCGAACTGGAAGAGATCATCGACAGGGTGGCGTTGATGGCCTTCGAGGTCTATGCGAGTTGCCGCGAAGAACTGAACGATCTCCGGGTCACGGAGATGAAGCGGCAGGTGTCATGGGTGTTTGAGAAGCTCGGCAAGGAGATGCCCGAAGGTCCCGAGCCCCATGGGCTTCAGGGCAGCGGATCCCCGGCCGAGACCCGGAACCTTCAAGACAACGGTCAACGAGAGGATCTCCGATGAATATTCTGGTTGCCCTGGCAGCCGTCGGTGGTCTGTTTCTGGTGGGTCTGCTGGGTGGTATGGCCGGCATGGGATGGCTTTTCGGCATCGTAATCCCCTCCGCCGCCGTCGTCCTCTTTCTCGGGGGGATGATCGCCAAGGTGTGGGGGTGGGCGAAGTGCGACGTTCCCTTCCGGATTCCCACCACCTGCGGCCAGCAGAAGTCCCTGGATTGGCATGATCACAGTCGGTTCGACAATCCCTTCACCACTCTCCAGACCATCGGAAGGATGGCCCTGGAGGTTCTCTTCTTCCGCTCCCTTCTCAGGAATACCAGGGCGGAGATGGTGGATGGACGCCGGCTGGTGTACAGGACCGATCTGGCGTTGTGGTTGGGGGGAATGCTGATGCACTGGTCGTTTCTGGTCATCATCATCCGGCACATGCGCCTCATGACCAGCCCCGTTCCCGGTTTCGTGACCTTTGTGGAACAGGCCGACGGGTTCCTGGAGATTGGCCTCCCGGCCGTCTTCATTACTTCGTTGACCTTCCTTCTGGGCGTCACGTACCTCCTCATCAGGCGGCTCACGGACCCCCAGGTTCGCTACATCTCCCTCATCGGTGACTACTTTCCTCTCCTTCTCCTCCTGGGCATCGGCCTCAGCGGGATCTGGATGCGGCACTTGGGGAAGGTGGACATCGCCGGCGTCAAGGAGCTGATGGTGGGTTTCTTCCACTTCAGCCCGACCGTGCCGGAGGGGATCAGCCCACTCTTCTACGGACACCTTTTCCTGGTTTCGGTCCTTCTGGCCTACTTCCCCTTCAGCAAGCTCACTCATATGGCCGGGGTCTTCTTGAGCCCCACCCGGAACATGGCCAACAACAACCGGGCGGTCCGCCACGTGAACCCATGGAACTACCCGGTCCATGTCCACAGCTATGAGGAGTACGAGGACGACTTCAGGAAGAAGATGGTCGGAGCCGGCGTACCGGTGGATAAACCGCTGGAGAAGGAATAGAGCAATGTCGAAATTCGACGAACCGGATTATTACAAGCAGGACGAGCTCCTGAAGGTGGATTGGCGTCCCCCATCCACACCCTGGCTGGACACGCCCGTGAAGCTGCGGAAGGGGACCTATATCTATCCGGGTAAGCCCAAGAACCTGGAGATCCTGGACCTTCCGAACGCTCATGAGTGGGCCGTGGAAGACGTGGACTGGAAGCTTCCGGACGGTTGGAAAAAGACAGTCCTGGACGGGATGGCCGACCGCCTGAGCAAGTACCGGACGTTCAAGATCTTCATGGACACCTGTGTCCGCTGCGGTGCCTGCGCCGACAAGTGCCACTTTTTCCTGGGGAGCGGCGATCCCAAGAACATGCCGGTCCTCAGGGCGGAGCTCCTTCGGTCTATCTACCGGAAGGACTTCACCGCCATGGGGAAGATCTTCGGAAAGATGGCCGGCGGGCGGCCTCTGACGGAAGACGTCATCAAGGAGTGGTTCTACTACTTCTACCAGTGCACCGAGTGCCGGCGCTGCTCCGTCTTCTGCCCCTACGGCATCGACACGGCGGAGATCACCATGATGGGCCGGGAGCTTCTCGGGCTCCTGGGGCTGTATGTCAACTGGGTCATCGAACCCGTGGCCAACTGCTACCGGTTCGGAAACCACCTGGCCATCCCGCCCCACGGCCTCATGGACACCTTCGAGTTCATGGTGGACGACATCGAGGACGCCACCGGAATCAAGGTGGACCTCCCCATGAACAAGAAGGGAGCGGAGATTCTCTTCGTCGTCCCCTCCGGGGACTATGTGGCGGCTCCGGGCATCTATACCTGCATGGCGTACATGCTCATTCTCCAGGAGTTGGGCCTTGACTACACCTGGAGCACCTATGCCTCCGAGGGCGGCAACTTCGGCCTCTTCACCTCCCATGAGATGATCAAGCGCCTGAACGCCAAGATCTATGCGGAGGCCGAACGCCTGGGCGTGAAATGGGTCCTGGGCGGGGAATGCGGTCACATGTGGCGGGTGATGCATCAGTACATGGACACCATGAACGGGCCGGCGGACTTCCTGGAGGTTCCCAGGTCCCCCCTTACCGGGACCGTCTTCGAGAACGCCAAATCCACCAAGATGATCCACCTGATGGAGTTCCTCTCGGACGCCATCCGCCACGACAAGGTGGACCTGGACAAGAGTCGGAACGACCACATCCGCGTCACCTATCACGACTCCTGCAATCCTGCCCGGGCCATGGGGATCTTCGAGGAACCCCGCTACGTGATCCGGAACGTATGCAACAACTTTCACGAAATGCCGGAGAACACCATCCGGGAGCAGACCTTCTGCTGCGGTGGAGGAGCCGGCCTGGGCACCGACGAGAATATGGAGATGCGTCTCAGGGGCGGCCTGCCCCGGGGAAGCGCTGTCCGGTATGTCCAGGAGGAACACGGGGTGAATCAGTTGGCCGCCATGTGCGCCATCGACCGGGCGACCCTTCCCGTGGTCTGTGATTACTGGGCCCCGGGGGTGGAGGTGACGGGGATCTCGGAGCTGGTGGCCAACGCCATGATTTTCAAGGGAGAGAAGAGGCGGACCCACAACCTCCGCCTGGAGCCCGTTCCCGGCATGGAAGTTGAGGAAGAAATAGAACCTGAAGCCGTGGGTGTGGCGGAAGGAGATACTGAATAATGGGTGACCGAGGAAAGATCGCCGCCGGTTTGGCCGTATTCGTGATTTTAGTCACTTTTCCATTCTGGAGCCGCCTGGCTGCTTCCGGAGAGGTGGAGACCGCACTGCCGGAGCTGGAATATCCGGCGGAAGAGACAGCCTGCGTGGAAGAAACCTCCTTCATGACGGCGAACCACATGGACCTGCTGGACCAGTGGCGGGATGATCTGGTCCGGGAGGGCATCGAGGAGTACACGGCCACATCCGGCGGCAACGCCGGTGAGGTCTACCAGATGAGCCTCACCAAGACCTGCCTGGACTGTCACGAGAGCCGGGACAATTTCTGCAACCGGTGCCACGACTACGTCAATGTGACCCCCACCTGTTGGGAGTGTCACACCACGCCAGGCGGGGGGATCTGAGCCATGGAGAAGAAGAGCCGCCGGGAGTTCCTGAAAGAGGGTGTCGCGGCCCTTGGCGTCGGAGCGGGCCTTCCCCTCCTGACCGCCACCGGCTGCGGGGACCTTCAGGATCACAATCTCCGGGGATCGGAGCGGCAGTGGGGGATGGTCATCGACATGGAGAAGGCCGACGACCCGGCAGTACGGGAAGCCTGCTTCGATGCATGCAGAAAAGCCCACAACGTTCCTCGCATCGAAGATCCGGAGGAGCAGATCCGATGGATCTGGGATGAGGAATACCAGCACGTGTTCCCGGATCAGGTCCACGACCACACTCCCAGGGCCATCATGCAGACTCCGGTCATGGTGCTGTGCAACCACTGCACCAACCCACCCTGCGTGAGGGTCTGCCCCACACAGGCCACCTGGAAGCGTGAGAGCGACGGCCTGGTCATGATGGACATGCACCGATGCATCGGATGCCGGTACTGCATGGCCGCCTGTCCGTACGGTGCCAGGTCTTTCAACTGGAGGGACCCCCGGCCCTTCGTGGAAACGGACTCCGAAGGGAATTTCCACTCGGAGTTCCCCACCAGGAGCCGGGGCGTCGTGGAGAAGTGCAATTTCTGCGCGGAGCGCATCCGGGAAGGCCTGGAGCCGGCTTGTGTGGAAGCCGCCAATCAGGTAGCGGAGGGAGCCATGATCTTCGGAGACCTGACAAACCGGGATTCCGAGATCAGCCGTGTACTGGAAGCACAGGCCACCAAGAGCCGGCGTGTGAATCTGGGCACCGGCCCGAACGTGTTCTACCTCGTCTGAGGGAGGTGTAGAGTCATGCTGGAAGCCGCTTTTCGCGGGAGCAGGCGATACTGGGCCCTCCTGGTGGTCTGGGCAGTCCTCATTGCCATAGGCCTCTACGCCTGGGGACAACAGTTCACGGAAGGCCTCACCGTAACGGGTATGAGCCAGGACGTGACCTGGGGGATCTACATCGCCCAGTTCACCTTCCTGGTGGGGGTGGCAGCCTCCGCCGTAATGGTGGTCCTGCCCTACTACCTCCATAACTACAAGACATTCGGGAAGATGGTCATCCTGGGTGAAGGGCTGGCGATCTCCGCCGTCATCATGTGCATGCTCTTCATCTTCGTCGACATGGGTCAGCCCACCCGGGTCACCAATGTCCTCCTCCATCCCACCCTGAACTCCATGATGTTCTGGGACATGATGGCGCTGGGAGGATACCTGGTCCTGAACCTGATCATCGGCGCCGTCACCTTCGACGCGGAGCGGAAAGAGGGACCGCCTCCCGGATGGATCAAGCCCATCATCATCCTCTCCATTCCATGGGCGGTGAGCATCCACACGGTGACGGCCTTCCTGTACTCGGGTCTGGAAGCCCGTTCCTTCTGGATGACGGCCATCCTGGCCCCGCGCTTTCTGGCATCGGCATTCGCCTCCGGGCCCAGCCTCCTGATTCTCCTGGCCCTGACCCTGCGGAAGTTCACCAGCTTCGATCCCGGCGCGGAAGCCATCCGGAAGCTGGCCGTCATCGTGGCCTACGCCATGGCCGTGAACGTTTTCTTCGTCGGAGTCGAAGCCTTTACGGCCCTCTACAGCGACATGCCCCACCATGTCCACGCCTTTGAATACCTCTATGTGGGCCTCCACGGCCACAATGCCCTGGTGCCCTGGATGTGGACAGGGGCTTTCCTGACGGTGACCACTGTGACGCTCCTCCTGATCCCCCGGGTCAGGAACAACCTGAAGCTCCTGGGGCCCATCAGCGTGGGGGTCATCGCGGCCATCTGGATCGAGAAGGGGGTGGGGATGGTGGTGACAGGATTCGTTCCCAACCCACTGGGAAGGATCACCGATTATTCACCCAGCGGAGTGGAGATTGCCGTCACTGCCGGCATCTACGCCCTCGGGTTTCTCATGCTGACCCTCATCTACAAGATCGTGGTGAGCGTTCGGGAGCGGATGCGGACGGTCTAAGGAGGGAGATGGATGGAAGTAAAGGACCCACGAAGGACTTTTAGAAACGGATTTCGTTGCAACGCCATCAATCCAAGCTGAAAAGGGAGACGACGATGGCAGATTCCCCAAGAAGTACACCGTTGTTGGACGAGCTGAAAAAAGGCCCATGGCCCAGCTTCGTCACCCAGATCGAGGAGATGGCCGACGAGAAAGAGGAGTGCGATCAGCTTCTCAGGCTCCTCGAGAGATCGTACGAGGAGAAGATCGGCCACTGGAAGCACGGCGGCATCGTCGGCGTCATGGGATATGGCGGCGGCGTCATCGGTCGTTACAACGACCTGCCCAGCGAGTACCCGGCCATCGCCCACTTCCACACCCTTCGCGTGAACCAGCCTGCCGGGTGGTTCTACACTTCTGACGCCCTCCGGACCATCTGCGACATCTGGGACGAGCGGGGATCGGGGCTCACGAACATGCACGGCTCCACGGGAGATATCATTCTCCTGGGAACCACCACGGATCAGCTGGAGCCCATCTTCGAGGAGCTGACCAAGAACGACTTCGATCTGGGCGGCTCCGGCTCCAACGTCCGGACGCCCAGCTGCTGCGTGGGCCAGGCCCGGTGCGAGTGGGCCTGCTACGACACCATGGACGCCTGTCACGACATTACGATGGAGTTCCAGGACGAGCTCCACCGTCCCTTCTTCCCCTACAAGTTCAAGTTCAAGTTCGCCGGCTGCCCCAACGACTGCGTGGCTTCCATCGCCCGTTCCGACATGTCCATCATCGGCACCTGGCGGGACGAGATCCGCATCGATCAGGATGAGGTCCGGAAGTATGCCAGTGGCGACGAGGAAGGCGGCCGGAACACCCCGCTGAACATCGAGCGGGACGTGGTGGGCAACTGCCCCACCAAGTGCATGGAGTGGGACGGGAACGAGCTGACCATCGACGATTCCAACTGCGTGAAGTGCATGCACTGCATCAACGTCATGCCCAGGGCCCTCAGGCCCGGCGTCGACACCGGCGCCACCATCCTGGTGGGTTCCAAGGCTCCCATCGTCGAGGGCGCCCAGCTCTCCTCCGTCATGATTCCCTTCGTGAAGATGGAGCCCCCCTACGAGGAGATCAAAGATCTGGCCGACCGGATCTGGGATTTCTGGGGCGAGCACGGCAAGAACCGGGAGCGGGTGGGTGAGCTCATCCAGCGCGTGGGACTGGGCAACTTCCTGGAAGAGATCGGGCTGGATCCGATTCCGCAGATGGTGGCTCATCCCAGGGACAACCCCTACATCTTCTTCGAAGAATACTATGAAGAGGACGACGAGGAAGAGGATGAAGAGGAGGCCTGAACAGGAGCCTCGTTTCTCCTGGGCTCGCTGAGCCCAACGAACGAATGAACTTTTGGGAATAGGGAGAACCATCGATGGCAACCGAAAGAAGAACTGACATCGGGCCTCCGCATTATTCGCGGTTTCTGCCCCAGATCGTGAAGGACAACTACGGAAAGTGGAAGTACCACGATATCCTCAAACCCGGCGTCATGGTCCACGTGGGGGAGAGCGGCGACAAGCTCTTCACCATCCGGGCCGGATCGCCCCGCCTCATGAGCACGAAGCGGATCCGGAAGTTCGCCGAGCTGGCCGACAAGTACTGCGACGGATTCCTCCGCTTCACCAGCCGGCACAACGCCGAGTTCCTGCTCACGGACGAGGCCAACATCGATCCCCTCATCGCAGAGCTGGCCGAGTTGGGCCATCCGGTGGGCGGCATCGGGAACGCAATCAGCAGCATCGTCCATACCCAGGGGTGGGTACACTGCCACTCGGCAGCCACTGACGCCTCCGGCGTTGTGAAGGCGGTCATGGACGACCTGAACGAGTACTTCGACGGCACGACCCCCCTTCCCGGGAAGCTCCGCATTGCCCTGGCCTGCTGCCTGAACATGTGCGGCGCCGTGCACTGCTCCGACATCGCCATCCTGGGCGTGCACCGTCGTCCGCCGAAGGTCCAGCACAGCCAGATGAACAAGCTCTGCGAGATCCCCAACGTCATCGCCTCCTGCCCCACGGCGGCCATCCGGCCCGCGGAGGTGGACGGGCATACGTCGGTGGAGATCGACGAAGAGCTCTGCATGTACTGCGCGAACTGCTTCTCCGTGTGCCCGGCCCTGCCCATGGCCGATGCTCTGAACGACGGCATCTCCATCTGGGTCGGCGGAAAGGTTTCCAACGCACGGTCCGAGCCCAAGTTCTCGAAGCTGGCCATCCCCTTCATCGAGAACGACCCGCCCCGGTGGCCCGAAACGGTCCAGGCGGTTCGGAAGATCGTGGAGGTATGGGCCGACGGCGCCCGGAAGTACGAGCGGATGGGTGATTTCATCGAGCGCATCGGATGGCCCAGGTTCTTCGAGCTCACTGGCATCGAGTTCGAAAAAGAGCACATTGATGATTACAAATATGCGGGCCTGAGCTATAAGAGGTCCGCGCAGCTCCGACACTAGGAGGCACAGTATGGCTGCCAGCGTTGAAGAAGTAGCCGATGCCATGTACGAGATGGTTGCCGCAGTCCAAGGCAAGAAGAAGTTGAAGGCGGGAGATCTCACCAAGGCCATGAAGGAAAAGTACGGTGCGGATCGGAAGACGTGTAAGGAAGCGATCCGGCTCCTGATGGATTCGGGACGCTGCGTCTACACCTACTTCGGCGGCAGCTACGTCGAGCTCCCTCACAAAGAGGGCGCTGCAGAAGGTTCCTGATCCTTCCGGACAGGAATCGAAATCCAGAGGCGAGAGCTCCCGCCCCTTCGGGGGCGGGGGTCCCTCGCGAAGAGAACGACCACCCACATCAGTCGGTCGTATGAGGTGACCTATGGCGAAAGTAGTCAAGAAAAAGAAAAAGAAGCTGGGGAAGCGGTCATTCTCCGGGGGCGGGGGTCGCGAGCAGTCACCGCTTCGGCCGAAGCACGTCGAGAAGAAGCCTCCCTGTACCCATACCTGCCCCAGTGGCAATGCCATCCGGGGCTTCATCACCGCCATCGCCCATGCCGAGAAGCGGGGTCAGAGCAATGAAGAGGCCCTGAACGACGCATGGCACATATACACCCACACCAGCCCCTTCCCCGCCGTGTGCGGACGGGTCTGCCCGGCCCCCTGTGAAACGGGATGCAACCGGAAGGATCTGGACGAGGCGGTCAGCATCAACAAGGTGGAGAGATACATCGGAGACTTCGGGCTCAAGGAAAACCTGCCCCTGAAGAGGCTCTCCGACGAAAAGAAGACCCAGAAGGTAGCCGTGGTGGGCGGGGGGCCGGGCGGCCTTTCCTGCGCCTACCAGCTGGCTCGACGGGGCTACGGAGTGAAGGTCTTCGAGGCCACCGAGAAGGCCGGGGGCATGCTCCGCTGGGGCATTCCGGGATATCGCCTTCCGGAAGAGGTTCTGGACGGGGAAATCCAGAAGATCCTGGACCTGGGTGTGGAGATCGAGTACGGGGTCAAGGTCGGCAAGGACGTCTCCATTGACGATCTGAAGTCCGATTACGACGCCATCTTCGTGGCCCTGGGCGCCCAGCAGGGGATCAGCCTGGGCGTGGAGGGTGAGGACGCCCCCAACGTCTTCAGCGGGGTGGACTTCCTCAACCGTTTCCACCATGGCGAGCAGCTGGACCTGGGGAAGGACGTGGTGGCGATTGTCGTGGGTGGCGGAGACACCGCCATCGACGCGGCCCGGATCTGCAAGCGGCTGGGGGCTAACGTGACAGTTCTCTATCGTCGCACCCGGGCAGAGATGCCGGCCATCGCAGAGGAGATCGCCGCGGCCATCGAGGAAGACATCCGCATCGAGTTCCTGGCCGCCCCCGTGGGATTCAGGAAGGGTGAGGACGGTCTGGTGAACGCCATGACCGCCATTCGCATGGAGTTGGGCGAACCCGACGCATCGGGACGGCGTCGACCCGTTCCCATCGAGGGTTCGGAGTTCGACATCAAGGCCAGCGCCATCATCTCCGCCGTGAGCCAGCAGCCGGACTTCACCGGCTTCGAGACCCTCATCGAGGTACCGGGCCGGGACTGGATCAAGGTGGACGACGACATGCGGACGCTGGAGGACAAGATCTGGGCCGGTGGCGATGTCACCAACCTGGCCCTGGTCACCGATGCCGTCGGACATGGCCGAAAGGCCGCCGAGGATATCGAGCGGTCCTTCACCGGCTCCCCCAGGCAGGTGGACAAGCGGCCGGTCATCTATTCGGACAAGATGGTCCTTTCCCATTACGAGAAGGCCCCAAGGCAGGTGCCCGATCAGGTTGACATGGGCAAACGGATGGACCTGGACACCGAGGTGAACCTTGGCTTCACGCCCGAGAAGCTCAGGACTGAAGCCGATCGCTGCATGAGCTGCGGCTACTGCATGGACTGCGAGAAGTGCTGGATGTATTGCCAGGACGCGGCCATCGTGAAGCCCGACGGCGGAAGATTCCCCTACGACTGGAAGCTCGAGAACTGCACAGGGTGCAGCAAGTGTGCGGAGATCTGCCCCTGCGGGTTCATCGAGATGCACTGATTTGCATCTGACGGTACCTCGTCTACTCGTCGCGGGTCTTCGGGGAGGGAGTGGGAAGACCCTCCTCTCCCTGGGACTCGCGGCGAGTTTTCGTTCCAGGGGGCTTGTCGTGGCTCCCTTCAAGAAGGGGCCCGACTACATCGACGCCTCGTGGCTTTCCCGTGCGTCGGGCAGGCATTGCAGGAACCTGGATCTCTTCCTCTTTCCTCCGGCCACGGCCCTCACATCCTTCGCCCGTGGGGCCGAAGGGGCTGATATCGCCGTCGTCGAGGGAAACCGGGGGCTTTTCGACGGCATGGACGCCGAAGGGACCTTCAGCAGCGGTGAGTTGGCCAAGCTCCTGAAGGCCCCGGTCATCCTCTCCGTGGACGTTACGAAGACCACCCGCACCGCCGCAGCCATGGTCCTGGGATGCCAGGCCATGGACCCGGATGTGAATCTGGCCGGGGTGATCCTGAGCCGGACGGCGGGTGCCAGGCACGAATCGGTGCTTCGGCAGTCCATGGAAGGGATCACGGGCGTTCCCGTCCTTGGGGCCATTCCAAAGCTTCCGGAAGACCTCCTTCCGGAGCGGCATCTGGGACTGGTCCCCCCCCAGGAACGGGAGGAGACCGAGGGCCCCCTTTCCAGGGTGGGCCAGGTGGCGGAGAAATACCTGGACATGGAGCAGATCCTGGAAGTGGCCCGGACCGCCGCTCCCCTGGAGATCCCTGGCAACGGGGCCCTGGCCTCGAAGGATCCCACCCGGGTGAGTCGGGGAACCCGGCCCCCCCGCATCGGTGTCTTCATGGACGCGGCGTTCCAGTTCTACTACCCGGAAAACCTGGAGGCCCTGGTGGATGCCGGCGCCGAATTGGTGGAGATCTCTCCACTGGAGCCCGGGAAGCTGCCTCCTGTGGACGGGCTCTATCTGGGGGGAGGGTTCCCCGAGACCCTGGCCCCGGGTCTCTCCGGGAACCCATCGTTTCTGACATCTGTCCGGGAGAGGGCCGAAGAAGGCCTCCCCATCTACGCCGAATGCGGGGGCGCCGTCTATCTGGGCAATGCCCTCCACTATGAGGGAGAGACATTCCGGATGGCCGGGGTCTTCCCTGTGGAGTACGGGTTCCAGCCCAGGCCCAGAGGACACGGGTATACGGTCCTGGAGACCGTGGCTGACAACCCCTTCTTCCCGGTGGGCCGGAACCTGAGGGGTCACGAGTTCCATTACACCTATCTCATGAGCCCGGATGCCGACGAGCTGGACTTCGCATTCAAGGTGCACCGGGGAACCGGTTTCGGAAGTCAGCGGGACGGGTTGAAGCGGAAGAACGTGCTGGCTTCCTATTCACACATCCATGCCCTGGGAGCGGAAGGATGGGCATCATCGCTGGTCCGGGCAGCCGCCCGGTTCACTTCACCCTGACCAAGACAGGACGGAGCCGTGGCAATCATCACGATCTCTCGCGGGTCGCTTAGTGGAGGGAAGGCATTGGCCAACTGTCTGGCCGAGCGCCTGGGGTATCCCACCCTGGGGCGGGAGGTTCTCCTGGAGGCCGCCGATGCCATTGGAATCTCCGAGGACGTCTTCCGGGGAAAGTTCGAGACCACCCCGGGGCTCTGGGCTCGGCTCACCAAGGACCGGGAGAAGTATATTCTGGCCATGCAGACGGCCCTGGCTGAGTGGTGCACCCGGGGCGACCTCGTCTACCACGGTCTCTCGGGCCAGTTCCTTCTGAGGGACCTGCCGGGCGTTCTCCGGATCCGATTGGTGGCGCCCATGGACCTTCGGGTCCAGGCCTTCCTGGACTCCCAGCCCCTCATGTCCCGGAGCCAGGCCGAGGAGTTCATCCGGGACGTGGATCAGGAACGGGCCCGTTGGGTCCGCCTCGGGTTCGGCTTCGACGTCACGGATCCGGTGAACTACGATCTCACTGTCAACCTCAGGCATCTGTCCCTGGAATCGGCCTGCGACATCATCGCCGAAGCCGTAGCCCAGCCTCGCTATGAGATTACCGACGAGGTGGAAACCGAGCTGTTCGCTTTCGCCGCGGCCTGCCGGGAGCGTCTGAGCAAGGCTCAGGAAGGGTGATCGAGCCATGGCCATCATCAGCATTTGCAGAGGAACCAAGAGCGGTGGAGAGGCGCTGGCACGGTGCCTGGCCGAACGACTGGGATACCCCCTGTTGGGACGGGAAGTCCTCCAGGACGCCGCCGCCGAGCTGGGGGTTCCGGCCAGGGACCTGGCCGACAAGATGCAGGACCCTCCCGGTTTCTTCGATAGAGCCAAGACCCTGAGAAAGACCTATATCGCCGCGGTTCAGGCCAAATTGGCGGAACACGCCGCCGACGGTAACCTCATCTACCACGGCCTGGCCGGAGGCTTTCTGCTGAAAGACGTACCGGGCGTCCTCTGCGCCCGACTCATCGCGCCCCTGTCCATGCGCGTCCAGATCCTCGTGGACAACCACAAGATGGATAAGGAAACCGCCGAAGCCTACATCCGGGACGTGGACGACGCACGTGCCCGTTGGGTGAAGACCATGTACGGGATGGACATCCTGGATCCCGTGAACTACGACCTGGTCCTGAACCTGGGGACCTTCTCCATACCGGAGGCATGCAAGGTCGTCACAAAAGGGGCCCAGAGGCCTGAATTCGAGGTCACCGACGCCCGGCTCCGGGAGTTGGACGACTTCCGCATCGCCAGCCAGGTCCGTCTGGCCCTCATGGACGACATGGGGACCCAGACCATGGATCTTTCAGCCCGGTCAAGGGGGGGAGTCGTGGAAATCTCCGGACAGGCCCCCCTCCTCAATACGGGAGAGGTCGGAAACCGGATCACCGAGGTCGGCCACTCGGTGCCCGGCGTAAAAGAGGTCGTACTGAAGATCGAGTGGTTTGACCCCTATCCCTGAACGAACGCCCTTGAGAGTGAATATGGGCGAAGGCGGAGAGGTTTCTCAATGCAGCGTCTCCTCTGCTTCACCCGTGTAATCACGGCCCTTACACTTCTGCTCCTGTTCATCCCTGAGGCTCTCCACGGGGCCCAGGAGGTCACGTCGGTCATGGAACCCGGGAGCGCCGCCACCGCCTGGTGGGTCTGGCCTCTGGCGCTGTTCGTCATGACCTTCCTCATGGGAATCCTGGCAGCCCTGGGAGGCGTCGGAGGAGGGGTCCTCTACGTACCCATTGTGAGCGGATTCTTCCCGTTCCACCTGGACTTCGTCAGGGGCGCCGGCCTCCTGGTGGCCCTCTGCGGAGCCCTTGCAGCGGGGCCCGGGTTCCTGAGAATGAACCTGGCCAGTCTCCGCCTGGCCATGCCCCTGGCCCTCATCGCCTCGGCCTGCGCCATCGGCGGAGCCATGGTGGGGCTGGCCCTTCCCACCAATGTCGTCCAGACGGCCCTGGGAGCCACCATTCTCGGAATCGTGGTCCTCATGATCACGGCAAAGAAGTCCACCTTTCCCGACGTGCCCGAATCCGACAGGCTCTCATCGGTCCTGGGGATCTATGGCATCTACACCGAAGCCAGCCTGGGCCAGAATGTGAACTGGAAGGTTCACCGGACCATTCCCGGGCTCTTTCTCTTCATCGGTATCGGATTCGCAGCCGGAATGTTCGGGCTGGGAGCCGGTTGGGCCAACGTCCCCGTCCTGAACCTGCTCATGGGGGCCCCCCTGAAGATCAGCGTGGCCACCAGCAAGTTCCTTCTTTCCATCACAGATACTTCGGCGGCCTGGATCTACCTGAATCAGGGGTGCGTGATTCCCATGATGGTGGTCCCCTCCCTGGTGGGCATCATGCTGGGCTCCTTCATCGGTGTCCGGATTCTCAGGGTCGCCAAACCCAGCTTCGTCCGCTGGATCGTCATCGGAATGCTCCTCTTCTCAGGGGCAAAGGCCATCACCAAGGGGTTGGGGCTTCCCTTCTTTGTCTGAACCCCCGGCTTCCCGACGCCCGGATCAGCCTCTTGAGGAACAGTCATGGACAGACAGATGCACACACCTTCATCCGCTCCCCAGCCGGCACCCGTCGCCCCGGGCCGGGAACCCCTCTCCACCGAGGCCAACGAGGAGCAACTCCTCTACGCGAAGATCCTGGCCAGAGGAATGTACCTGGGACTGGGAATTCTCCTGGTCACTTTCGCCCTCTATCTCACCGGCATCATAACTCCGGCGGTGCCCATAGAGGAGCTCTCCAACTACTGGACCCTTTCGGCTCATGAGTACCTGGAAGTCATAAACCACGAATTCCTTCACCGGGATCACGTGGTGGACGGATGGGGCTGGATCTATGTCCTGAACCGTGGGGACTACCTTAACTTCGTGGGTATCGCCCTGCTGGCCCTGGTGACCATCGTGTGCTATCTGGGCATCCTCCCCACCCTGTTGAAAAAGAGGGACTGGACCTATGCCGGCATCGCGATTATCGAAGTGTTGATTCTGGCTCTGGCTGCCAGCGGGCTCATCGTCGTGGGACATTGACGTCCCCGGTTACGGATTCTACGGGGGCTTTCGGCCCCCGGGCATGGCAGAACTCGGAAGCGTGAAGCAGGCAAACCATGAAGTACCTTCCCGTAGGCCTGAGGATTCAGGGGAAGAAATGCGTGGTGGTAGGAGGCGGGCGGATCGGAACCCGCAAGGTGCGCAGCCTTCTGGAGGCCGGGGCATCCGTGGTTCTGGTTTCACCGAAAGCGACATCGGAGCTGGTGGAGCTGGCGGCGTCCGGACGGATTCTGTGGGCACGTGAGCCCTACCGCCTCCAGCATCTCCATGGCGCTTTTCTTGCAGTCGCTGCTACCGACCGCCAGGAGCTGAATGCCCAGGTGGCGGAAGACGCCGGGGAGGCAAGGATTCTGGTCTGTGACGCCTCGTCTGCAGAACGATCCCGGATCATCTTCGGCGCCCTCCACGCGGGAGAAGGGTTTACGGTTGCTGTCTTCACCGACGGTGAAAATCCTGCCGGAGCCCGATCCGTCCGGGACCAGATTGCCGCCTTCCTCTCGGAGGCACCCGGGCCGGACTCTCCAGCCGCTGAATGACGGGATGGGCATCTCGTCAGGAGACGCCCATGTGAGGAGAAGGAGGCAGGAGACAGGATGCTGGTGCTCATCGCCCACGGCAGCCGGAACGAAACCTGGCGCCAATCCCTGGAAAGGCTCGCCGATACGATCCAGGGAGAAGTGCCGGATCGAAAGGTGCGCCTGGCCTATATGCAGTTCTCCGGGCCTACCCTTCCGGAGGTGGTGGACGAGGGGCGAAGGGGAGGGACGGGGTTCTTTCGGATCCTGCCCCTCTTCATGGCCAGCGCGGGACACGTGGACAAGGACATCCGCCCCCTGGTGGAAGACCTGGCGAAGCGGTTCCCCGACAGCCGCTTCCAGTTGCTGACCCCCGTAGGAGAGCACCCCCTCTTCCACGATCTGATCCGTACCATTGCCGACGACGCCCTGGGCCAGGGCAATAGCTGATAAGAAGATCATGAACCCCACGCCAAACGTATCTCCAGGCAGCGTTCACCTGGTGGGCGCCGGTCCCGGAGATCCCGGTCTCATCACGGTCCGGGCCGTTCAGTGCCTTCAGGCCGCCGACCTGGTGCTCTATGACTACCTGGCCAACGCCACTCTGGTGGAGTATGCCCCGGAAGGAGCCGAGCTGATCCGGCTGGGCCGACATGACCGGGGAGGCCGGAACATGACCCCTGAAGAGATCGTGGAGGTCATGGTCCATGCGGCTCTCGAAGGAAGGAACGTGGTCCGCCTGAAAGGAGGGGACCCCTCCATCTTCGCCCGGGGAGGGGACGAGGCCGATGCCTGTCGGTCCGCCGGAATTCCTTTCGAGATCGTTCCGGGCATCACCTCCGGGTTGGCCACTGCGGCTTACGCCGAGATCCCCCTGACACACTTCGAAGACGCCTCCGCCGTGGCTCTGGTGACCGGGCACGAGCGGGATGACAAGGAAAACCGGGGAGAGTCCCACCTGGACTACAAGGCCCTGGCGGCCTTTCCCGGAACCCTGGTCTTCTATATGGGGGTGAAGTGGGCCGGGCGTTGGAGCGAAGCCCTCATGGAGCACGGCAAGTCTCCAGACACCCCGGTGGCGGTGGTCCAGTGGTGCTCTCGCGCTCGGCAGCAGACCTGCAAGTGCACCCTGGGGACCCTGGCCCGGGTCATCGGAGAAAAGGGCCTTCGCCCCCCTGCCCTCTTCGTGGTGGGAAAGGTGGTGGATCACGCGCCCACCCTCTCCTGGTTCCAGGAACGACCCCTCTTCGGATCCAGCGTCCTGGTGGCCGGATCCAAACGTACTTCCTCCAAGCTCCGTCAGCGTCTGACCATTCTGGGTGCCGAGGTGCTCACACAGGCCGCTATCCGGGTGGCTCCGCCTCCGGATTGGTCCGCCGCCGACAGCACTCTGGATCGTATCGAGGAATACGACTGGCTCGTTTTCACCAGCGGCAACGGGGTGGACGGGCTCCTGAACCGGGTCTTCGAACGCGGGAAAGACATCCGATCCCTTGGCCGGGTGGGAATCGCCGCCCTGGGAAAGGGCACGGCCGAGCGCCTGAGCCAATATCATCTTCAGGCGGACCTGATCCCGGATCGGGTGGAGCCGGCTGCCCTGGCCGCCACGCTGGTGGAGAAGGCCCCCGGGGGCGCCTTCCTCCTGGCCCGGGCCTCCGGGGACCGCCCGGTGCTGGCCGATGAGTTGGAGGAGATCGGGGCCGCCGTGGATCAGATTCCCGTCTATCGCACGGTGGAAATCGAGGAGCCGAATCCGGATGTGGCGGATGCCCTGGAAGCCGGAGAGGTGGACTGGATCACCGTCACCAGCTCACCCACGGCCCGGTCCCTGGTGAATCTCTATGGGGAGCTGCTCCTGTCGGCGAAGATCGTCAGCATCAGCCCCCTGACCTCGGCCACTCTGAAGAAACTGGGCTACGACCCGGCACTTGAAGCCGTGCCCCACACGGTGGACGGACTGCTGGACGGCATTCTGAAAGCTCGGGGAGAGGGCTGAAAGAGGAGCCGAATCAGGCCTGTCGGTCCGCCTCTTCCAGGGCCTCCCTGGTGAGGCGGCCCACGGTGGTTTCTTCCACCTTTCGATTCCGATAGACCTGCACAGGGCCCGGATCCTCCAGGAGATCCGGACGCTCCTCCAGAGCTGCCGCTTCCCCCACCTCCCCCAGGCACCAGGCGGCCAGGCCGCGGGACTGGACATCGGGGCTGTCCAGAGCGGCCACCACGAGAGGGAGGACCGTCGGCAGATGATCCCGGGCCAGGGAGTGGAGCCGAGCGATGGCCCAGATGGCACCGGGCCGGAAATGCTCCAGGTCCTCTTCTTCCAACGTCTCCAGGAGGTGAAAGGCGATGGGGATGTGGCTCTGGAAGAGATCCGGAGCTCGGAAGGCGCATTCGGCCATGCATTCGGGAGACCGCCAGAAGACGGCTCCGGACTCCTCCGTGATGAGCCAGTACAGGCGCCTCATATGCTCCTTCAGATAGGCTTTATGGGTGGGGGCCAATCGCGCCGCTACCATGCCCATGGCCTCGATGGCTCGCCAGACCACCTCCGGATCCGGGTCAAACGTCAGGGCGATGAGGCTTGCCAGAACCTGTCTCTCTTCGGTGGCCAGTTCCTCCACCGCTTCCAGGTCCCCGTCCACGAGGAAGATGCGAACCTGATTCCTGAGGCGTTTTGCAGACATGATTCTGGATTTCCATCCGCAGGTCCGACCCGCGCCCCGAGAACGGGCGCGACGATCCGGAGCCTCCGGATTACCCGGAGAAGGAAAGGACGCAAACGGCGCGAGTCGAGGAGGGATTCTTCTCCCGGCCCCGCCCTTATCGTAAGCCGTGACGCGCACTTTCACCAGACACGCCCCGGGTCAGGTCAGCAACTCATTCACCTTTCCCAGGAGATCCCCGGGTTCCACCGGCTTGCTCAGGTATCCCTCGGGGGGCGGCACCTGACGCCGGGTGGAGATGAACTGCTTGAAGTCGTCCGAAACGCCTGTGATGATGATGACGGGAATGTCTTTGTATCGATCATTCTCCTTGATGCCCCGATAGACCCCGACCCCTGATTTCTCGGGCATGGTGATGTCCAGAGTGACCAGGTCGGGCTTCCTCTCGCCCAGGCGGTCCAGGGCCTCGTTTCCGTCCCGGGCCGTGAGGGTGGCAAAGCCGTTGTCCTCCAGAACCGTGACGAAGAAGTCCCGGGCGTCTGGATCGTCGTCCACCACCAGGATGGTTCGTTGGTGATCAGGCATGGATGGTGCTCCCCTCGAGCATGGGTGAATCCGGCAGCTCTTCTTCCGGAGGCTTGGTTCTGGGAAGGGATACGATGAACCTGGTTCCCACTCCGGGCTCCGACTCCAGTTCGATGGCGCCGCCGTGGGACCGGGCGATCTTGTCCGAGATGAAGAGACCCAACCCTGTTCCGGTCCCCTTGGAGGAGAAGAAGAGGGAAAACGCCTTCTCCCGGGTCTCCTGGTCCATCCCGATTCCATCATCTTCCACCTCGAACCGGATCCGGTCCGGCTCCCCCTCTACCCGCAGGACCACATTGCGGCCCCGACAGGTCTTGTGAAGCCGGCAGGCGTCCAGGGAATTTTCCACGAGGTTCGCGAGAAGGGCTCGGAGAGCCTGGGGATCCGCTTCGAGTGTGCCGGGGGCGGTGCCCACTTCCAGGGTAAAGGCCACCTCCAGTTCCCGAGCCCGGCTCTCCATCATGTTGACCACGTCCTCCGCCACCTCTCCCGCTGAGAGCCTTTCCCAGTTCGGAACCCGATCCTTCGCGTAGTAGAGAATGTCGGAAACCATGCTCTTCACTCTGGCCACGTTCCGTTCCACGGTAGCCCAGCCCTTCCTTACACGGTCCTGATTCTCCTTCTCGAAACCCGAGTTCACCAGGTACATTCCGCCGCTCAGCCCGTTGAGCAGGCCCTTCAGACTATGGGAAACGGATCCGATGAGAAGACCGAGCTGGGTCAGGCGGTCTTCCAGCTCCCTGACATGGGTGATGTCGGCGCTCATCTCCATGACGCCGGTGATGGGTCCGCCGCCGTCCCGGATGGGTGCCGTTGTAACCAGAACGTGCTTCCGGTTCCCCGTCCGGGAAGTCACCACCTCCTCACGGGTATGGGAGAGCCCGTCCTCCAGGGTCTCCTGCACCGGGCAGGGTTCACAGGGCGTCTTCCGATGCTTGTAGGCCTCGTAGCACTTCCTGCCCAGGACGCTCCCGAAGTCCTCCTCGAAGGCGTTATTGGCCTCGATGATGTTCAACTCCAGATCCTGGATGGAGATGTAGCAGGGCACCTCGTCGAAGAGGGTGTGGTAGCGCTTCTGGCTCCGGCTCAGGAGTCTCTGAAGGTTCTTCATATGGGTGATGTCGGTGGACATCTCCATGGCGGCGATGATCTCCCCCCCGGGGCCGCGAACAGGCTTGGAGCGGACCACCACCGAGAGAGTCTCCCCGGAGAGCGTCCGCACTTCCTCTTCACTCTCGTGGCGTTCGCCGTCCCGAAACGTCCGGGCGACAGGGCAGATTTCACACCGCTCCGACCGTTGCTTGTAGACCTGATAGCAGTACCGGCCCTCGAAGTCTCCGAAGTGCTCCCTGAATCGCTGATTCGCGTCCAGAATCCGGAACTCCCGGTCCTGGACCGACAGGAAACAGGGCATGGATTCGAAGATCTGGCGATAGTCGAGGTCCATCGATTCCTCCCTTGGCCTGAAGCCCGGGTGGTCTCCCGCCGACTCTCCGGACGGAAGGCCGGGTTTATTTACGCATCCTGGTGCGCCACTTCCAGAACCTTCCTCACGTTCAGGAGAAGCCGCTTCTCGTCCACGGGCTTGTCCACGTAGCCCTCCGGCGGACGGACTGCCCTGTCGTAGATGAGCTTCCTCAGCTCCGGCCTTCCGGTGATGATGCAGACCTTCAGCGCTTCCAGATCCGCATCTCTGCGGATGAGCTCGAAGACCTCGCCTACATCCCGGCCCGGCATCTGAAGGTCGAGGGTGAGAAGGTCGGGTCTTTCCCTCCGGGCCATCTCCAGGACCTCGTCACCGTTGGTGGCCCGGAAGACGGTGGCCCCGTTGTCCTCCAGGACGGTGGCCAGGAATTCCAGCTGATCCAGCTCGTCGTCCGCCACCAGAATCCGCCTGCCCGCCAGAGGCAGCTCCTCTCCCTCGCCTCCCACCGTCACCGGCACGTCGGGAACAGGGGGACCCTCGGGTACCCATTCCGGAATCGCCGGGGCCGCCACGGGCGCCGCCGCCTTCTCCTCGATGACGATGGCTTTGGCCACCAGGTGCACGAGCTGGGTCACCTTCATGGGCAACTTGTAATGGCGGATCACGTCCGAGAGCCCGTCCACGCAGTTGTGGCAGGAGGTCACCACGAAGTCGGCCCCGGTCTCCTCCAGCTGTCTGGCCTTGACGGACCCTGACTTCAGACGCCTCGGGGTATATTCGGACATGGACATGGCTCCGCCGCCCCCGGTGCAGCAGTAGTTTTCGGCCCGGTTCGGATGCATCTCCCGGAAATCCATGCAGACCAGGTTCAGGAGCTCTCGAGGCTCTTCAAAAAGGCCGCAGCTCCGGGCGTTGTTACAGGAATCATGAAAGGTGACGGGCTCCGGATTTCGGGTCTTGTCCACCTTGATCCGACCCTCCTTGATGTACCGGAGCATGGTGTTGACCGAGCTCTCCATCTCGAAGGGCACGTCCTGCTTTGCCCAGTTCGGACCTTCGCACCGGGTAGACCGGTACCCGTGTCCGCACTCGGAAATGACCAGCTTCTTTCCACGAAGCTCCACCACGCTCTCGTAAAGGCGCTGGGCAACGGATCCACCCAGGGCATCGTCACCGCTGAAGAGGCCGAAGTTGGTCATGTCCCACCCCTCGCTGGGCATGGTCCAGCTCTCTCCGGCCACATGGAAGATCTTGGCGGCGTCCGCTATGCTCCTGGGGTCGTATTTCACTTCCCGGGGGTTGATGGAGTAGACCACTTCACAGTCTGCCTGGTCCACCGGAATCTTCACCGAGGGATCGTCCAACTCGTCCTGAAGCTCTTCCTCCATCCACTCCAGAGTGTCCAGATAGTCCTCCTTGAGGACCCCCATCTGATTCCCGATCTCCCACTGATCCTTGCTCACCACCGCAACCCCTTCGGGCATGATGCCCACCGAGACCAGAAGGCCCCGGGCCATACGGTTGAAGGTGGCATAGTCCACGCCCATGGGGCAGTTGATCGTGCACCGCCGGCAGTTGGTGCACTTGCCGAAAACGATGTCCTTCAGCTCCTCCAGGTCCTCCCGGGAGCTCACCGTGGCGGCCCCCACCCACCTGGGGAGGACCCGTCCGGTCCAGTCGAAGTGGCGCTTGAAGATCTTCCGGATCCGATCCGCCTTGTAGGCCGGTGCGTAGGTCACATCCCCGGGGTTCGCCAGAACGTAGTGACAGGCGTCGGTGCACATTCCGCAGTGCACGCAGGCCACCAGGGATCCTACAACCTGTCGGTTGAGCTTCTGTCCCAGCAGGTCGATGACCTGCTGGGCCTTGAGGTCCTTTTGAGTCGTTGTGCTCATGGTTGTCCTCTCCCTTTCTCCGGACTATCCCCGGGCTCTGCTGCGAACCATCGGAAAAACGCCGCGGTATCCCAGCGTTTTCCCGATGTAGTAACGAGTGAAGGGATAGTAGAGGTAATGGGAGATCTTGCTGAAGGGGACGTAGACCAGGAAAAAGGCCGTGAGAATGAAGTAGGTCAAAAGATGCCACTCCCCCATGGCCGTGGAGTTCGGGACTGCGAGAAACGCGAAGAAGAACCAGACCGTCAGAAGCCAGAGGGAGAAATGATCATCCGGAGTGCTGATGGCTCTCATGTAGGGGTCCCTGAATCTCCTGACGATCCTCATGACCCCAACCAGGAAGGCTCCCCCGATGATGCCCTGGAATATGGGGATGACCCAGGGCGTCTCGAGGAACCCCGGGAAATAGGGAATGATGAAGGAGAGGGCGATGGCCGCCGTCACCCCCAGATGGAACCAGACGAACTGGAGGTAGAGGAACGGTTTGGTCCGGGTGCTTTCCATGGCCCAGGGCATGGCGATGTTGGCCCAGGAATAGAGGACGCCTTTCGTCACGGTGGTCGTCCCGTTCCCCGTGGGAGCTTGCCGTTCCTTCCCGGCCTTGAAGCGCAGGAACCACGCGATGCGAATGATGTAGACGAGCGCCATGATGCCCAGGGCCACTTCCTGGAGAGTGTGCTCGGCAAAATGGAGGCTGTGGCTGATGTCATTCATGAGTGAACCCCTTCCTCAATCCCCGGCCGCGAACGCGGCCTGAACGGCATTGAACTGGGAACTGTCGAAGACGCAGATATGCACCTCTTCCAGGCCGGATCCTCCCTCCAGGTGGTGCCGGAGCCCTTCCAGCATCACCTCCGCACTGACCTCCGGCGGAATCCCGTAGTACCCGGCACCCATGAGGGGAAACGCCAGGGTCCTCATCCCCTTCTCCTCTGCCCGAAAAAGGGAGCTCTGGACGGTTTCCAACAGCTTTCCCCGGATGCCCTCCTCCCTGAAGCGAGGCCCCACGGCATGGATGATGAATTTCGCTGCCAGCTTCCCGGCTCCCGACACGACGGCTTCCCCGGTGCGGACGGGGCCGTCCCCCACCCTCTCATCGAGTTCCTTCTGGATCGAGGCCCCTCCCCGGACGGCGATGGCCCCGCCAAATCCGGAGCCCAGAGCCAGGTCCGGCTGGGCATAGTAGACGAATCCGTCCACCTCGAGCTCGGTGATGTCTTCCCGCCGGAGGTGAATGGTGGTCTTTCGAATGGTGATCGTAAGCGGCGTGGCGACAGCTGGAGTCATAGGGTCTTCTCCCTGTTCGTTGGGGAGGCGATTCGGAACTTCTCCACTCTACGGCAGAGAGGACCTTCGCACAACCAGACAACACATATTATCCATTAAGGCCACTTGAAAATCTTCGCAAATGATGTATTTTATGATGCAAAATCTGGACCAAACACCGAAATCCCCGAAAGAACCGTGCAACGCAACCAGACTCTTTCGAGAAATAGCCATTGCCGGCAGAAGTCTATGGAATATCTGGCACGGACTTCGCAGCATCGATTCTCGTGAAGCAGGGTTGTTCAGGGTCCGGCACGCCGGGTCCATGAAGGCAGAAACGGGGGCAGGACCTAATGGGTTCCGAAAAGACGGATCTTCTCACCACCGGCCAGGCCGCCAAGCTTTGCGCGGTGACGCCGGACACCGTACTCAAGTGGATCAAGAAAGGCCGGCTGAAGGCCTCCCGGACGGCGGGCGGGCACTATCGCGTCGCTCTGCCGGATCTGGAGCCTTTCCTGGCAGAGTTCGGGCAGAAGACCCCGGATACCCCCCATCGCCCCACCCGAGGCGCATCCGATTCCAGCGCCATGCCCGCGACGGACACAGAGGACGACGCACCCTGCTGGGAATTCCTGGCGGAGGACGGGGAGCTTCATGAAGCCTGCCGCAACTGCGTCGTATACCGGGTCCGGGCCACCCGTTGCTTCCTCATGGCAGGGCTTGAATCGGACGTGGGCCACGCCCGGGAGTTCTGCCAGGGTTCCTGTGAGGATTGCGTCTACTACCAGCGTCTTAAGGGGGGAAACGCCCAGGTCATCTTCGTCACTGCAGATCAGAGCCTGGAAAGCCAGATCGAGTGCCTGGACGAGAGCTCCATCATCCTGCGTTTTGCTCGAAACGGTTATGAGGCCTCAGCTCTCATCCAGGAATTTCGGCCGGAGGTGCTCATTCTGGACCTGGACGGCCTTCCGGATCAGGGCCTCAGCATTCTGGATTCCATCGCCGCCGACCCCCGGCTTCCCCACGTTCGGGTCATCCTGGTGGTGCCACCCGGCGCCATGGAGCGGGTTCTTCAGCGGCCCCGGCACCGTCTGGTGGTGAGCGTCCTGGAGAAGCCCCAGGTGTGCGGCCGGATCGCCGACATCGTGAACGGCTCCCTGGTGCCCCT
>CAZSDD010000007.1:51159-64462 GCA_964605505.1 uncultured Gemmatimonadaceae bacterium
AGCCCCAGGTGTGCGGCCGGATCGCCGACATCGTGAACGGCTCCCTGGTGCCCCTCCAGCCGATTGCAGCCAGGGCTCGCTGATCCGGCTTTCCTCCCTCAGTGCATCTCCCACTTGATGAAGGGCTCCTTGACGTCCACCATGGCGTTCACGATGAGCTCCACCAGGCCGCCATAGGTGATGCCGCTTCTGTCCAGAGCCCCATAATAGTTCAGGAGGTCCCGGATCTGGCCCTTGCAGTTGGAGCAGGGTGCGCAGAGGTATTTCTTCACCTCCGGACCGGGCTGATCCTCGAAAGCGTCCAGAATCTGCTTGAACTTCATCCTGCCGCTGACGTTGTTTCGCCAATCCTCGTAGTTGTTCCCGGACATGATGGCAAAGCCGCTGCCGCCTCCGCAGCAGTAGTTGTCCACACCGTGGGGGGTCATCTCCCGGAACTGGGGGCAGAGATAGCGGAGGATCCGCCGTTGTGGCTCCACGATCCCCAGGTTCCGGACGATGTTGCAGGGGTCGTGGAGGGTGACGGGAAAATCGTTCTTGGAGGGATCGAATTCGATCTTGCCGCTGAATACGATTTCTTCCAGGAGGGGGAGGAAGCTCTCCCTCCGGACCTGGAGGTCGCCCACCAGCACCCGGTCGGCGATGGTGATCAGTGCTTTGTGCTGGTGGCCACACTCTCCCATGACGATGCGCTTGGCGTTGAGCTTTCTGGCCACGCTGGAGTGCTGGACCGCCACCCGGGCCAACTGGACGTCGTCGTAGAAGAGGCCGTAGTTCACACCGTCATAGCCGACCTCGTCCGAAGAGAGAGTCCAATCGATTCCCGCCGCGTTGAGGATGATGGCGAAGGCTCCGGGGTTCTCTGGCCAGGCCAGCACCTCCCCCGCGTTGTGGATGAGAAGGACATCGGCGTCCTGCTTATCGAAAGGACTCTTGGTGGGAATCCCCGTCTCATCCTCCATGTCCTCGTCGATGAACTCCACGTTGTCCCTCACCACCACCGGATTCATCCCGGTGGAGGAACCCACATCCAGCTGAAGGACGGTCCCCTTCTCATGGAGCTCTGTGGGCGCCCATCCCAATTCCTGGCTGAAGAGCTTCCGAAGCTCGTGGGCAATGAGGCCGTTGTCGATTCCGATCGGGCAGACCTGGGCGCACCGCCTGCAGAGGTTGCACCGATAGCTGAGCTCATAGAGGCGTGTGATGGTGGTCCAGTTTGCCTCCACGTCGGCCCCCTTGAGGGGAGCCAGGAGCTTTCCTCCGGGTTTCACATAGCGGTTCACCAGCCTGCGCCAGACTTCAGAGCGATAGGTGGGCCGGTAGATCTCCTTGCCGCCGGTGGCCTGGAATACGTGGCAAGCCTCCGCGCAGGTCTGGCACCCCACGCAGTAATCCAGGGAGAGGAGGAGGGGCTGCAGGAAGGTCCAGTTGTTTTCCCTGGAAAGGAGCTTCTTCAAACCCTCCACGAACTGATCCACGTACTTCTGTTCCTCTTCCTCGCTCTCGGGGTGCGGGAGGCCCGCAGCGATGACCCCGTCCAGATTGCAGACCAGGCGCTCTTTGGTCTTGTCGGGGATCTCCTTGAACCCCGGAAGAGCCTCCGGGTCGTCGTAAGGGGGAGGAAGTGGAATCAACTCGTCGGGGGTGAGGGGATCCAGGACCGGTAGTTCCTTCCTGGCGATATCCTTGACGCGCACTTTCTTGCTCATCTATTTCTTCTCCTTCGACCCGGTATCCGTGGCGATATCGACCCAGGTCCTTTTCCCGTCCGCTCCCACGTGAGGCCCGGCCCAGGTGGGCGACTGGCCCAGCAGGGCCTGAAGCTCCTTCTCCATCTTTCCTCCCCGCTCAAGGGGCTCGTCGTCCCAGCGGACCTCGTGATAGGTGAAGTACTTGGCCACGAAGTGCATCATCTGGGTGAAGGGCAGGTAAGCCAAAAAGACGAAGGAGAGGAGAATGTGTGCAGTGAGGATTCCCGGAAGCTGCAGGGCCAGGTTCCCCGTCGCCAGAGCTCCGAAGAAAGCCAGCGCCCTCCCCGAAAAGTCCGGCAGGGTGAGCACCGCCCAGACACCCGTTCCGAACATGGCTCCCAGGAGGACCACATTGAAAAAGGTAGCGGGGGAGGTCGAGTTTCCCATTCCCCGATCCGTGAGCCGGGTAACGAAAAGCCCCAGCGCCCCCAGGAGCCCCAGGCCATACCCCAGGCCCATGAGAAGGCGTATGGCCCCCCTCAGGATCTCCATCCCGGAGCCTCCCATCCCCAACAGGGTGGCCAGGCCACCCAGAAGAAGAAGACCGATCCCTCCGATGAGGAGGTACATTCCGAAGTGGAAGGGAAAGGAGAACCACCAGAGCCGGCGCTTATGCTCGAAAAGGGCCTTGAGAAACACGATCTCCTGGGCCATGTACAACACCTCCGCCAGGGTGTCCTTTTCCCTGGCTTTGGTCCACCATTCGGATTCCTCCAGATAGGAGCCTCCGTATTTCCCCTTCCCCTTTTCGTGGGGAATGGGAGAGAGCTCCCACCGCAGGTGAATGGGCAGCCTGGCCAGCTTCAGGGAACGGCTCACAAAAAAGAACAGAAAAACGGCCAGCAGTACGTAGGAGAGAAGCATTACGACGGAGGCTGACATTGGCCCTCTCTTGCTACTCGGTCTGATAGAGGCTTGAGGCCCCGACCCCGGCCTCGAGGGATCAGGAAACTCCTGTTTACCGGGCTCGCCGGGACGATATCCTCCCTGGGAGCCACCTGTTGAGGTCGCAATTTCTGGGCCAGGTGACCCCCTGGAAAACGGGGTTTTGGAATGGGTTTATTGGGATATAGCCCAGAAAACTCGGCGCTTGCCTCAAAGCTCCGAAATGCCGGACATCACTATGGGAAATCCTGACCCATGGAAGGCCGAAATCTCCGGGGCAGAAAACCCCCTCTTCCCGGCGGAATCCGGCGGGAAAAGGGGGATCTGCATCAGAGGCTTCCAGCGGACGGAACAGGTTGTCCGGCGATATTCCCGCCCCGATCAGGCCTCCAGGACCTCCTTCACCTTTTCGATGAAGGCCTCACGATCCAGTGGCTTGGGGAAATACCCCTCGGGGGCGGGCACCAGCCGCCGGTTGCTGATGAACTGCTCGTAGGCGTGCTGGTCGCCGCCCAGACCCGTGACTCCGGTGATGATGAAGACGGGAGTATCCTGGAGATCGGGATCGGTCTTCAACTCCTTGTAGAACCGGGTCCCTGAGGCCTCCGGCATGGAGATGTCCAGGGTAACCAGGTCCGGCCGCTCCTCCCGGACCTTGTCCAGGGCCTCGTTGCCGTTGACGGCCGTGAGCGTCTCGTATCCGTTGTCCTGGAGGATCATCTCCAGATAGCTCACGATATCCGGCTCGTCATCCACGATGAGAACCTTCTTCATTTTCGTATCCTCCGCACCCCGGGGTGCGATCTATGGACTCTCCATGGGAGGCCACGGGGCCTCGGCCTCCGCCGGTGGAGGGAATCTCCTCTTCAAAAATCAGTCCGAAAAAATCAGTCTGATTTCTTCCTCAGGGCCTCCAGCGCCTTCCTGAGGGCATGGGGCTCTGCGTCCGGCAGGGCCTTCTGCAGCTCTTCCTGCAGTGAAACCCTGTCCGGCTGGGTCTCTTCCAGGCCCAGGGCACGCTGAACACAGCGCACGTAATCCAGGGGCTTCACCGGCTTTTCCAGATAGACGCCGGGACCCGAGATCACCCGGTTCTCCACGATGTCTTTCAATTCGACCTCGCCCAGCTCATCCCGGGCATGGGCCGTGACGATGAGGACCGGAATCTTGGAGAGCTGCCGATCTTTCTGGAGCTCGTAAAAGAGCTTGTGGCCGCTCTTTCGGGGCATCACCAGGTCCAGGGAGATGAAGTCCGGAGGGTTCGCACGGATCTTCTCCATGGCCTCGATCCCGTCTCCGGCCGTTTCCACGTTGAACCCCGCATCCAGGAGTATCTGGGCCAGGTATTCCCGCACGTTGGGCTCGTCGTCCACGACCAGGACCGTCTTGTCCCGGGGTCCAGTCATGACCTCACCTCTTTCACTCTAGGTTTCCTTTCCCGGACCGGGCCCGCCACCGACCTCCGGCTCCGGAAGCGCCTCCCTGGGCAACTCGATTCTGAAAACGGATCCCTCCATCTCCTTCGACTCGAACGAGATGGATCCGCCATGCTGATGTACGATACGCTTTGTGGTCAGGAGCCCCAAGCCCGTTCCCCGATCCGACCCCTTGGTGGTGAAGAACTTGGAGAAGACCTTCTTGCTGATCTCATAGTCCATTCCGCTGCCGTTGTCCGCCACCTCGAACACGATGACGCCGTCTTCTTCCCTGGAGGTGAGGCTGACCACGAAATCCCGGCGCTTTTCGCTCACCATGCAGGCATCGATGGCGTTGGACACCAGGTTCGCGAGGCAGGTGTGGATCCCGTCCTCATCCAGAGGGGCCGGAGGAATGTCAGGTTGCAGATCCACCTTCAGGGTGATTCCGGATTGGGCTGCCCGTTCCCGGAAGAGATCCGCCACCTCCTGGGCAGGGGCATTGGGGTCCACCACGGCAACGGCTGTCTTTCGGCCCTTTGCAAAATCCAGGAACTCCTTCACGAACTGGGAGATCCGGTCGACGTTCTCTTCCAGAGTCGTCCAACCCCGGGCGATGCGGGCGTCATCACCCAGCTCGATCCCCGAGTTCACGGCGTACATCCCACCCTCCAGCCCCATGAGGACGTTCTTGATCCCATGGGCGATGCCGGCCACCGTCTCTCCCACGGCCGCCATACGCTCGGCTTCCCGCTTCTCCTTCTCCAGCCGCTTCACTTCCGTGATGTCGGTACACATCTCCACCACGTACCGTATCTTGCCCTGGGGCCCCCGTATGGGAGCCATATGGACCAGGTAGTCCATGGGCTCCCCGTTCTGCACCACTCCTTCTTCCTCCCGGATCCGCACCTGCCCATCGGCAAAGCTCCGAGCCGCAGCGCAGTGCTGGCACGGCTCGTCCCTTCCCTTGTAGACCTTGTAGCACGGAAGGTGCTCCCAGTCGCCGAAGACCTCACGGAACCGGGCATTGGCATCCACGATCCGATAGTTCCGATCGATGATGCTGATGCAGATGGGCACCTGGTCGAAAAGATGCACCCGGACCCAATCCTGGATCTCCTCCGCGTGAAGGCCCCGTTCCTCGGTCATCTCATCCTCCCCCGGAAGGTCCGGTTCCCGGCCGGGGAAGACCCGTTTCCGCCATCCTGTCGCCCTGTCCCGCCCTGGGCATCCGCTCCCGGACCCCCTCCCGCCAATCCACATTGTGGCAGGTCATGCACCGGTTCAGATTCTCCGGAGTTTCCGCCGGCGCCGTCATGGCCTCACGCTCGTGACATTCCACGCAGAGGGTGTGCATAGCGTCCATGTACCCCACGGCCTTGCCCCAACGAGGGTCCGGCTGTTCCACGAATGCCCGTGAAGCGATCTCGGACTGGTGGCACTCCGAGCATTCGGTCACCGTCTCGTAGCTCTTCACCTCCGATTCCCCCTTGTGGCATTCCAGGCAGGGGTTCTCCGCCATCACCCCCGCCACGTGGAGCTGGTGGTCGAATACGCTCCGGGGCTCGTACATGTCGGAATGGCACTCGAAGCAGGACGTATTCTCGTCCAGGGGCTTCGTCAGGTGATGGCAGGTCTCACAGGAGCGCTCTCCCCCCAGGCGCTCCGCGTGATCATCATGATCGAAGAGAACCACCTCGCCGTCACGGTTGGCGTCCAGGAGGAGAACCCGGGTCGTTTCGACATCCCCGGTGGAGGCGAGCATCAGCTCTCTGATGGCGGCTTCCCCACCCTCCCGGATGACGACCTCCACACTCCGGGGCTCCTGCGCCGGGACCGGCACATTCTCCACTCCTCCCACCGGGAGAAAGAGGAGGGCCACGGCGCCCCCTGAAAGTGCCGCTACCGAGTAGCGCCTGGGCAGCCACAGGGATCCGGGAAGGAAGGAGCGGGTGGCTTGAGGATCAAAGGTCGGCGAAGGCTCCGGCGAGTGGCCCCTCACATCGTCGAAGACGTTCAGGTTCTCCACGAAGAAGAGGAAGATGAGGATACCGCCGGCCACGATGCCAAAGCTGACCGCGAACTCCTCCCAGCTCGGGAAATAGCCCAGTCCCTCCGGGCGGGCGAAGGCGATGATGGAAACGTCCAACCGGTGGAGGATCATCCCCAGGACCACCATGCTTCCGGCGGTGGCCACCCCGGCCAGGCTGTTCCGAACCGGCCGGATGAGCATGAGGATGGCGGGAATGGCGGCGCTGAAGGCGATCTCAAAAAGAAAGAGCCCACTCTGCCAGGTGCCGTCCAGCGCCATGCCCAGGACTCCCCTTACCGCCAGGTCGCCCAACCGGAGAGCCAGGTAGATCCAGAGGACCACCGACGCCGCCAGACCGAGGCCGGCGAGCTCCCGGGTGTGCAACTTGTGGCCCAGGAAGTAGTTGGAGAAGACCGACTCCAGGACCACGGTCATGAGCCCCAGGGCCACGGCCGAAACGAAGAACTGGACGTAGATGATGGGGGAGTACCAGAGGGGATGGAGGCGGTAGGGGGTGATGAGGAAGAGGGACCCCAGAGAGGACTGGTGGAGGGTGGAGAGGACGATTCCGGCGATGACCAGCACGATGGTCCCCCGCTTCAGCCACTTCAGGAGATTCCGGAAAGCCGGACGATCGAAGAGGGGATGCTCCAGCACCACCGGCAGGAACTCCAGTGCCAGGACCGTCAGATAGAGCATGACGCACATGGCCACTTCGAAGAGCACCGAGTGGTACTGCCAGTTGACCATGGGATGCCAGATCCTCCAGGGAAGCCCCAGGTCGTAGAGGAGCCCCACCGCCACAGCCAGGTAGCCCAGGAGGGCCGTCAGGATGGCCGCCCGGACGAAGGGCCGGTATCGCTCCAGGCCGAAGATGTACACCGTGGCGGCCAGGACGAATCCACCGGCGGCCAGGGCCACGCCGGACATGACGTCGAACCCGATCCAGAGACCCCACGGGGCCGCGTCGGAGAGATTGGTGACGGCACCCAGGCCGTGCGTGAACCGGACGATGGTTACGGATACCAGGATCCCCACCAGGGCCCAGAGCACCGTCTTCAGGGCGGTGAGTCGTCTAGACATTTTCCTCTCCCCCTTCCTCGATCTCCTGGACCGAGGGGTCCATGTGGGCCTCCGGGACTTCCATCTCCATCTCCATGTCAGCCTCCGCCGCCTGGGCCGCCAGGCGCATGCGCCGGTTGATGACCCAGTAGATCCCTCCCATGAGCCCTCCCATTCCCAGGACCACCGCCGGCACTTTCTTCAGGGAGGCCCAGGTCAGATGCGGCAGGTCTCCCTCTCCCAGGTTTTCGGACCATGCCAGGAAGCCCAGGGACATGTCGGCCAGATAGAGGACCGAGGTACCTCCCACTTCCTTCTCGCCCCAGACGTGATCCACGTAGCGGCCCGGATTCTGGTCGATGCGCCGATGCGCTTCCTGGAGAAGCTCGTCCCGGTCCCCGAAGAGCAGGGCATCCTCCGGGCAGGCTTCCACACAGGCCGGCTCCCTTCCCTCGGTGATGCGGTGGTAGCAGAGGTGGCACTTCCGAACCAGAGGCGCCGCCTCGTCCCACTCGTACCGGGGAATTCCGTAGGGGCAGGCCACCAGGCAGTACCGACACCCCATGCAGAGCTCCGAGTCGTAGATGACGGCGCCCTCCGGGGTCTTCTGCATGGCGCCCACCAGGCAGGCGCTCACGCAGGCGGGCTCCAGGCAGTGGCGGCACTGTTGCCGGATGAAGTGATCGTCGGGCTTGCGAAGAATGGTGGAGTACCGGGTAGCGGATAGTCCGTCCACGGCTTCCTGGCCGGGCCGCAGTCGGTCCGGGCCCAGGTCGTTCTCCTCCTTGCAGGCCAGGACGCACTCTTCGCAGCCTACACAGCGCGTGATATCGATAAGTATGGCAGCAGACATGGTCAGATCGGCTCGTTCTCTTTACCCAGGGTCACAGCCACCCGGCTCCCGGCATCCGGCGGAAAGCGCCAGGACAATTCAGAGATGAGCTGGGTGAAGGGAAGCAGAATCATGTGGCTGAGCTTGGTCACCGGGACCAGGAAGATCAGAAGATCGGCGCTCAGCACGTGGACGAGGAGCATGGGATCCCGGCTGAAGGGGTTCCATGCCGGATGCATCACCAGGAAACCGGTGAGGAAGGGGATGCCGATAAAGAGAGGCAGGGCGTAGTCCTGGAAGCGTCCCAGGGCCCGGCTGTCCTTGGCCGCCAACCGTTGGACGAAGATGGCCACCACCGTGACCAGCACCACGATGGTAAGGGTCGTGGCCACGGGATTCGGCAGAGCGGGCCAGCTGACACCGATGGCTCGTTCCACCAACGCGACGTGTCCCGCAAGAAATAGGGGAACCAGGATGACCCCCACATGGAAGAGGAGGGTCGTGATGCTGTAGACAAAACGGTTCTTCAGGGCTCCCACGGGAATGAGCCACCTGAAGGTGTTGGAGAGGACCTGACGTGTGGGAATGTCCTTGTCCCAGGCTCTACGGTAGGCCCTCGCAGCTTCATAGAGGGTCAGAACAAGCTGGCGAAGCAATCCGAAAATCATGAAAGCCAGAGCCGTCCAGAAGAGTGGCCCCATGGCAATCTGAATCCAAGTCTCCATTGTCCGTCCGTTCCGTTGGCGAGAGCCTCAGGCTCCCTGTCTCATCCCTGCGACGCCGCCGACCCGGGTCAGGCCGGCGGCACCCGGGTGTTCATCAGTCGGCCACCGCACCGATCGGATCCGATTTCTGAGCCACGGGCACACCGAAGTCGATGACCCGGAGGAGGAGATCATGGAGACCCACGACCTCCACCTGGTCCAGATCGTTGTCCTGGCAAAGCTCCTTGAGCTGTTTCTTGCAATTGGCGCAGGGAGAGACGACGAGTTGGGCCCCGGTGTCCCGGATCTGGTCCGCCTTGATCTTGCCCATGGGACCCGTTCGGGTGGACCGGATCTCGTCGATGGAAACCGTCCCCCCGCCGCCGCCGCAGCAATAGTTCTCCGTGCGGTTCGGGGTCATCTCCACGAAATCCGAGCAGATGGCCTTGAGGATCTCACGGGGCTGCTCCACGATCTTTCCGGCCCGGGCGATGTTGCAGGGATCGTGATAGGTGACCCGCTCGGGAATCTTCTCGGGCTTCAGGGGGATGTTCCCGGCCAACATCTGCTCGTAGGCATACTCCAGGCAGTTCACCACCGGCGGGGCGCCGGGCCCCCCGAACGTGGGCACATACCAGGCGGATCGGGTTGCGTGGCCGCACTCCCCGATGAGGATCTTCCGTCCCTTCAACCGCTCCACCTCGCCGATGACGTTCTTGACGATGCGCTCCATCATCCGGTCGGAGTAGAACAGGCCGTAGTTGATGCCGTCGAAGTTTCCGGTGCCGATGGTCCAGGATCCCCCCGTCACATGCATGACGGCGGCGTTCCCCATGAGGGTGTCGGCTTCCATGATGAAGTCCGACACCGCCGGGAAGAACACGAACTCGCTCTCCTCCACATCGAAGGGAAACTTGATGTCCACGTTGTAGATGTCCTGGAGCTCCTCTTCCAGGAATTCACAGGTGTCGATGAGAGCCGGCACGGGGATGGCCGAAGTGTTTCCGGTCTGCCCCTCCAGCTGCTCCCGAACCGAAACCAGGAGCGCCCGGGGGATCAGGTCGATCTCCGCCAGGACCCACCGGGCCAGGTGGGTGACCAGGGCATGGTCGATCCCCATGGGGCAGGTGGCCTTGCACCGCCGGCATGCGGTGCACCGGTAATAGGCTTCGGCCATCTCGTCGATGTACTCATCGGTGAGGGTGAAGCCCCCGAAGAGCTTGGCCCTGAGAAGGCCCGTTTGTGTGAAGTACCTGCGATAGACCCGAAGAAGGAGCTCGGACCGATGACAGGGAATGTCCTCGTCGGCCCCCGTGGCCTGGTAGATCTGACAGGAGGCCGCGCATCGGGCACACTTGGCACTGAGACGGGAATAGGTGTCCAGGGCCAGATTGTAGCTTCCGTGCCGCAGGATGGCGGAAAACGCTTTCAGGAACCTCCGGGGTCGGTCTTTCCCCTCCAGGCCCTTCTGCTCGACGTTGTAGTTGTATTTCTGTGCGGTAGCCACCGATCAGTGCTCCGTCTTTCGGTCCAGTGTGAGGAGATCGGGCCCGTCGCTCATCGGAAGCTCCGTCCCGGAAACCAACTCTCCCCGTAGGAACATTTTCAGGAGGTCCTCCACGTAGCCCGAGACCCAGGAGACCACCGTGAATCCGCTGGCCATCAGGAGATCTTCATAGTTCTCCTGCATTCCGGCGCAGATCACCGCATCTACCTCCTGGTCCCTGAGGAGACGGACACGGTCAAAGGGGTCCCGGCTCAGGAGGGGAAAGTCCAGCTGATCCATCCCACCGCTTTCGTCCACGGTGTAGATGGCCATGGTGGTGCAGTACTCAAAACAGGGCGCCACCGACTCTCCCATCCGGGGAATGGCTACTTTCACTGTAAAACCTCCGTGTTGTGCACCCCTGAACAGGGCAAAGGTCGGACCGTTTCAGAGGCAGAAGGCAGATATCCTGTAAGTTATGTTATGGCAAGTACTTGCAGGATCATTACCGAGAGGGTGGTACAGGGGGAGGTTTCAGAATTGAAACAGGAGTGATGTTTCAATGTTTCACGGTTGGAACGTTTGAAGGGGTCTTCCGCCCTACTCCGCCTCGATCCCGTGCTTCTTCAGCTTCCGCCAGAGCGTGGTCCGGCTCATCTGGAGCTCCTCGGCAGTCCGTCCCTTGTGCCCTTGGTTCCGAACGAGGGCTTCCCTGATGGTGTCGGCTTCGCTGGCTCCGATGGGATCCATGGGCTTCGATGGCTCGGCGGCGCCCATCACGCTGCCTTCTTCCGTCAGGTCCTCCGGCAGGTGCTTCACGTCGATGAGGCCGTTGTGACAGAGGACGAAGCAGTACTCGATGATGTTTTCCAGCTCACGGGCGTTTCCGGGAAGGGGGTGCCGCATAAGGATTTCCATTACGGCGGGGGTCACACCCTCGATACGCTTCCCCTTCTTGGCATTGAAGCGGCGAATGAAATGCTCGATGAGAAGGGGAATGTCTTCCCGGCGGCGGGAAAGAGGGGGAATGGTCATGCGGACCACCGCCAGCCGGAAGTAGAGGTCGTCCCGGAAGCCTCCCTGGCTCAACAGCTTCGAGAGGTCCCGGTTCGTGGCCGCAACCACCCGAACATCGGCGTGCCTGGTCTCCACGCTTCCCAGAGGATGGTATTCCCGCTCCTGGAGTAGACGCAGGAGCTTGACCTGGGTTTCCGGAGGCAGATCTCCGATCTCGTCCAGGAAGATGGTCCCGCCCTCGGCCCGGGTGATGAGGCCGGGCTTGTCCTGCTTGGCGTCGGTGAAGGCCCCCCGCTTGTATCCGAAGAGCTCGGACTCGAAGAGGTTCGGCGGCAGGGTGCCGCAATTCACCACCACATAGGGGCGCTTGCGTCGGGGACTCAGGTTGTGGGTGGCCCGGGCGAGGAGCTCCTTTCCGCTACCACTGGGCCCCTCGATGAGGACGGTGCTTTCCGAAGCGGCCACGTCGGGCAGAAGGGCGAAGATCTTCTGGAAAGCCTCGCTTTTTCCGATGATGTCCTCGAAGGTGTACTGGCTCCGGATCTCACGGCGAAGCTGCTCGATGGTGGAGAGATCCCGGAAGGTCTCTACGGCTCCCAGAAGGGTGCCGTCCTCGGCTCTGAGTACGGCGCTGGAAACGCTGATGGGGATGGAACGGCCCCGGCGGGTCAGGATTCGGGCCGGTCGGTCGATGACCTCGAGTCCCGACTCCAGGGTCTCCCTGATGGGGCAGCCCCGCTCGCAGAGATCCGTGTGGAAGATCTCCGAGCAGCGCTTCCCGATGGCCCGATCGACGGGAACTCCGGTGATCCGCTCGGCCGCCCGGTTGAAGGACGTGATCTTCCAGTTCGTGTCCACGGTGAAGACGCCATCCGCTACACACCGAAGGACGGTTTCGAAGAACTGGGCTTCTCCTGTTGGATCCAGGATTCTCATCTATGGGCACCTCCTGCCCATTCTGACATACAAGAATCGTTCCGGAAAACGGGCCCGGGATTTTTTTTGGGGTGGGAATCTGCTGAGCCGATGAAGATCCGAAAACAAGGATGAAGATCCTCAAAGAAAAGGGTCAACGGCGACTGACCCCATACCCTGTTGCACCGGGAGCGTGGGATCAGCGCCGCGACCCCCGCGGGCCCGGGCAGGAGGGAGACAACCTTCCATCAGGACCCGCGATGATTTCGTTTCCAGATGTCTACCGACAGCCTCCTCCGCCGTGGCTGTGGCTGTGGCTGTGGCTGTGGCCCCGACAGGCATCGTTCACCGTCATCTCCTGCAAACGCCCTTCCTGGAGAGCCGCCAGGGCCTTCTCCACCGAGTCTTCTCGCGTGACGAAGACGTTGACGCCGGCCTCCTGGAGGCGAGCCAGGGCTCCCCGTCCCAGACCCTGACAGATCAGGGCGTCCACCGGCCGGACTCCCAGAAATTCCAGTGGTCGGCAAGCTCCGTGCTGATGGCCCGAGCCGTTGTTCCGGACGGCCTCGACCTCTCGGGTTTCCGTGTCCACAAACGTGAAGAAGGGCGCGCTGCCGAAGTGGGCGGAAGGCATGCCTGTCAACCCGCTGTCGTCCATGGTGGGAATACAGAGTTTCATATCTGAATCGTCTCTTCCTTTGTTTCCTTGAACTCGCCGATGAGAAGGGCCCCACCGGCAACCAATGTCTGAATGACTGTCTTTCGGCCGGACTTCAGGAGACGCTGAACGGTACCTCTGGAAACGCCCATCTTCTCACCGGCCCCCTCCTGGTCAAATCCTTCCAGGTCACAGAGCCGAAGGGCTTCCAACTCGTCCTCCCGGAGATTGAAGACCTGGAGATCCGGCATGGGAATGCTCCTGGGCTTGAATATCCGATCTCCATGATGATGCCGGCACTGGCGCTTCTTTCGGGGTCTCGGCATGGATCCGGGCCCTGCTCCTGTTCTGCATCGTGCTCGGCTTGGCGGATCCTGAATAGGCATCCCGGTATGGGAGAACCGCCATTGACCAGGGGAGAACCGCCATTGACTCAATTTGTGCATATGCACATTATATATTCGTCCATCCCCGGTCAAGGCCCCTTTCGAGTCCAGGAGCGTGTTCCGACGGGATTCGGCGGGAACCGGGCACGGCGCAGCCCCC
>CAZSDD010000008.1:0-4282 GCA_964605505.1 uncultured Gemmatimonadaceae bacterium
GAGTACTGTGGCCATGGCCCCGATCTCCTTGGCGATCTGATACGCCATGGCCCGGTAGACCTCCTCCGCCTCCGCGTCGCCGTCCCGGATCCGGCCCTCCACTTTCCGGGCATCGTCGGTACCCAGGTAGCTCATGAGCCCCCCCCCCTTGAGAGTGAGGCTCCGGATATCCGCCTGGGAAAAAGCGCCGGAATAGGCCAGGCCCAGGAGTTCCTGCACCGGAAGGCCCCCGGCCCGGGAGGGAGAGAAGGGGCCGCCGCTGTTGGCGTTGTTAGCGTCCAGGATCCGGCCTCCCCGAACCGGACAGATGGAGATTCCACCGCCCAGATGTGCCACCACGAAGGCCGACTCCTCCAGTGGGACATTCTCCCGGCGGCACACCTCCCGGACCAGGGCGTGGATGCTCAGGGCGTGGCTCAGGCTCCTCCGGGGGATCTCCCTCAAGCCCGAATACCGTGCCAGGGGAGTGAGCTCGTCGGTGGATACCGGGTCCACCACGAAGGCCTCCCCTCCCCTCCCCCCTCCCTCTGCCGCCAACTCCGCCAATGCATGAGCCAGAGCGCACCCCAGGTTGGAGGCATGGACGCCCTGGAAGTTTGCCCGGGCATCAGCCAGCATGGCCTCCGTCACCCGATAGGTTCCTCCCTCCACTGACCGGAGAAGCCCTCCCCTCCCCACCACACCCGCCACCTCCTCCACGGCCACGCCCTCCCGCAACATCCAGTCCCGGATGCTCTCCAGGCGGATGGGAAACTCGCTCCAGTTGTCCTCCGTTTTTCCGGGAGGGACAGGAAGATTGGCCTCTTTCAAGAGGGCCTCCCCTTCAAAGAGGGCCAGCTTCGTGGAAGTGGAGCCCGGATTGATGACCAGAATCCGCATTTCTTCACCCTGTGTTTCAATGTCCCAGGCCGGGACAGTTCCGCTGGCAGATTTGTCTCACGTTGAAAATTGTCTTTCCTGACACCCGACGACCCATAGCCCGGTTCCCATTAAACCCGATTCACGGTATGGATTTGGCCCGAAACCGCAGCGTTTTCAGCCTTTTTCCGGAGGGCACAAAGTTTGCTTTTCCAATCGAAGCAGCGGATGGACATTGCCCCGTTAACTAACCCTGTTAATATTCATTGATCAGGGGCGACCCCATTTCCGCTTCCCGATGACTCCGGGGGGCTCAATTCCGCGGCAGAGGCGACAAGAGGCGAAACAGTGGGACTCATCAACGACTTTCTGGGCAGCGTCCGAATCCTCTCCACCACCATTGACGAGTGGATGGAGCAGGAATTGAGAGAGGTCACCGACAATCGGGTGACCCCTTCACAGTTGAAAGTCCTGAAACTGGTGGCCCGCACCAATGCCCGCCGGATTGGTGACGTAGCGGATTTTCTCGCGGTGAGCAATGCCGCTGCCTCGAAAGCCGTGGACCGGTTGGTTCGCCGGGGGCTCGTTCGCCGTACCGAAGCCGCCGCAGACCGGCGGGCCGTGGAGCTGTCCCTGACCCCGGAGGGCAGGACCCTTCTGGCTCAGTACGAGGCGGCGACGAATCACGTGCTGAAGGAGTTGTTCGGGGGCCTGGATCAGGACCAACTCCGGGACACGGCCAGATTCCTGGATCGACTCTCCACCGAGGTCGTGAAGACGGGAAGGGTGAGGGACGGCATCTGCCTCCGATGCGGAATCCATTTCCGAGATCGCTGCATCCTTCGCCAGAGTGTGGGGAAGAACTGCTATTTCCACATGCACAAGGATCCGACGCTGAACCATCATGATTCACTCCCCACCGTTGGAGAGAGCGTGGTGGGAGAGAAAGTGGAAACATAGATGAATAGACCGGGAGCTCGGCCTGACCCGGTTCGGGATGCAGGCCGGACCTCCGGAACTCCCCCGGAACTCAGGTCATCCAGCCGATCCAGACCTGTTTTCCATGTCCCCAGGCCGGCCTGCACCGGCGGCCGCTAAACCCACCCGAAAACATCAGGCGGGGGCCCTCCAGGCGGAGGGACCCCGCTCCTGCCATCCGCGGGGTGCTGTTCCAGGAGGCGCCGGGCGCTTCAGGAGGCTGTCCGAGTGATGGGGGGAGACGCGGGATTCCCGCCGGGTCCTGGACCTTTGCCGGCTTCGAAAGGTGTTACCAGCTCAATTTCTGATGAATATCCGCGGCCGCCGTTCGGGCCTGGGCCACGGCTGCCGCCACAGGGGACGGCCCCAGCACGTTGCTTCCTCCGGCCCAGACCATCTCCCGGGTGGTGCGCCCGTTTCGGGGATCCACCACCACCCATCCCTCATCCGCCGTCTCAAGGCCCGGTGTCTTCCCCACCAGCCCCGGATCCGGCGACATACCCAGAGCCAGGACGACGGTCTCGGCCGGAATCTCGAACTCGGAGCCTGGAACGGGTTCCGGAGTGCGCCTGCCCGAGGAGTCCGGGTCGCCGAGGCGGGTCCGCAGGCATTCCACCGCCCGCACGCGGCCGGCCTCATCCCCCAGGATGCGCTTCGGCACCGCGAGCCACTCGAAGCGGACTCCTTCCTCCCTGGCCAACCAACGGTCCCGGGCGTGAGCCGGCATCTCCTCCTCGGTTCGACGATACACACACCTCACATCACTTCCGCCCAGGCGCAGGGTCGTTCGGCAGCAGTCCAGAGCCTGGTCCCCCCCGCCGACCACCACAACCCTTCGCCCAACCTCGGGAGGGTCCTCCAGATCCGAAGGCCGAAGGTTCTGTTCCACGTTCGCCCTCACCAGAAAAGAAGAGGCATCGTGGACCCCCCTCAACTCCTCTCCTGGCATTTCCCCACGCCTGGGCAACCCCGCCCCTGTGCCCAGGAAGACGGCCTCGCAGCCCAGGGAAAAGAGATCGTTCACACCCTGGCAGTCTCCCACACGGGTATCGAACACGAACTCGGCACCCAGCTCCCGGAGGTAGGTCAGATGCCTGCGAACCAGGCAATGATCCAGCTTGAAGCGGGGCATTCCGTACCGCAGCGTTCCCCCTCCATCCGGCCATTGCTCAAAAACCGTGACGACATGCCCTCTCTCCACCAGAAGCTCCGCCACCGTCAAGCCCGCAGGTCCAGCCCCCACCACCGCCACCCGGTGCCCACTGGCCCGAGCCCGCTGAGCATGCCACCCGTGCTCCTCACGGTGCTTATCGGCCAGAAATGCCCCGATTCGACCCAGCGCCACCGGCGCTCCCCCATCCTCGACATGAGGACAGGCGCCCTCGCAGAGCTCGAGATGGGGGCAGACTCGGGCACAGATCTCGGAAAGGTTGTTGGCCCGGGCAAGGAGATCCCCCGCGCCGCGAAAGTCCCCATGCTCCGTGAGCCAGAGGATGAGGGGAATGTCGAGACGCAGCGGGCAGGCCCGGACGCACGGGGCATCGGGACAGTGCAGGCACCGGGAGGCCTCGGCCACGGCCATCTCCGGGGTCCAGGCAAGAAAGACCTCGTCGAAATTCCGGATCCGGGTTTCCGGGGGCCGGACCGGAGCGGACACAGGAGGAGCCGCCAATCTGGCTTTCCTGTCGATGTCCCTCGATTCCGGCCTGGGCAGCATGCCTCTCTCCTCTTGACCCTCCGGGGATTCAGGTCGGCAGACACGGGGCCCCATCGGCCCCGATCCCGGCACGGATCTTCCTCTGCCAGCGACAACAGATGCGCAAAAGACATGCCGGTAGCTATTTCTCCGGGATGATTTCAACCGGCAAACACGCTATCTTTCATCCACTTCTGCCGGAAAGCCGATCTCGAGAGAGAAGAGGCAGTCCACCACATGGCCCGGTTCCTCACCCTCATCGCTTTTGTCGGCCTCATGCATGCCGTTGGGCTCCTGAGAGCCCCGGGAACGCCCCACGGCACAGCCACCCTCTTTCTCGGCTTCCTCCTGCTTGTATCCTATCCGGCGAGACGGGCCGCCCGAGTCATCTCCCTGCCCCGGATCACCGGTTACCTGGTGGTGGGCATCCTGGTGGGACCCTATGTCCTGGGCATTCTGCCCCGCCAGGTGGTGCAGGAATTCCGATTCGTAAACGGTGTGGCCCTGGCCCTCATCGCCCTCTCCGCCGGGGGTGAGCTCCGCATGGAGTCCCTGCGCAGCCGTATCAGGAGCATCGGAACCATCACCGTGCTCCAGATCTCCATCATGTTCTCGATGGTAGCCGCCACAGTCTTCCTGGCCCGTGGCTCCATCGGCTTCCTCCAGGAACAGCCCCGCCGTGTGGCCGTGGCGGTCTCCCTCCTCTTCGGCCTGGTGGCGGTCGCAAAGTCCCCGGCCACCACCATCGCC